>CALELJ010000185.1 GCA_937902445.1 uncultured Treponema sp.
TCGAAATAAATCACATCAATGTTTTCATCTCCTTTTTTCATCACCCTGCCATAAGGATCAACAAGTGAAATTACAGGATTGCAATCTGCATAGGCACAGACAAGACTTAACCTGGATATGTTTTCACTGACTGAGAATTGATCTGAATCAATACTTAACAAAGAAGAGTCAAAGCCTTCATTGTAATCTTCTTCACCTGGTAAGCTTCGTGTAAGATAATCCTCACTTTTATAAAGCCTATAGCTGTTCAAATTGCCGGCTTTTAAGCTTCCCCATGATGCGGCAAGTCCAAGATCATAACCAAGGACAGACACATATGCCGTAACACCTGTAAATCCGTTTTTAAAATTTCCAAAGTCTGAACCAATGCTGAACAGTTTAATCTTTGAAGGCGGAATTCTGATTGTGACTTTTTTGAATAATAGCTTAATTTTTTTCTCAAGAATGAAACCTGCAGGGATAATGAAATCAACCTTTGCATGGCCTGAAACTTTTACACCACCTTCAGTATCAAATACAGCAAATGAGACTTTTCCGCAGCATACTTTCAAATCAAATTTTAAATCAGCTGAAAATCCAGCCCTTTTTAGAATTGCCGATGTCTCACCCCTGATGTTCAATGTTCCGCTCAATATTGTAATTGATCCATAGCAACCCCATGTAAGATTCTTTGTATCAATCCATGAATCCGGAGTCATCCTGACAATATTTCCGCCAGAAACATCTGAAATGGAAATACCAAGCTGGATTCTTATTCCGTCATTTTCAAAATTTTTTCTTACGGAAGAATGAACTTCTTCAGGACCTCCATAGGCCAGTCCACCGCGAATTCCCGTAAGATACAAACCTGAGTTTCCCAAAGGAATTCCCTTTGCAAATCCTGCAACCTCAAAACTGAAGAAAGCACGTTTAAGCCCAAGTGGATATTCTGAAGTCCTGTTGGTGAAAGACAATTCAGCGCCAATTTCTCCTGCATTTGGAATGCTTACTTTTCCTCCTGCGGAAATGAAAAAACTGTCTCCCTCAATAACAAACTCTGCATTGACGTCCCTGAAACCAATTCCATCACCAATTCTGAAATCCGGAAGATCAAAATGAATGCCATGCAGGTTGATTCCATTGGAAGAATCAATACTGACACCGTAGATCCTCAGGTTTGCGTTTTTGAGCAGCGATGGACATTTCAAATACACAGAAGAAAATTCCATCCTGCCACTTTCCACATTTAAATCAGGGTGAATCATTTCCAGTGTGAAATCACAGAATGACAATGCCAGCTTTTCACATCCAATATCTCCGTACAGCCTGCCATTTTTAAAACATGCATTGTTGAAATCTACACTTTGATTTCCACAATTTGCAGGCAGGACAAGTTTCATCTGGCTCATTCTAATGCAAAAACCATCCGCACAGCTTTCATCATTCTCAAAATAAAGATCTCTTATGGTACTCTTGAATCCGGCAAAATGAAATTCTGTATAGTCAATTCCACATTTGATACTCTTTATTTTACCATCCCAGCCTATACACATTTGCGAAACATTGAATCCTAAATCATCGATATAAGTGCTGCCTGAAAACCATGCACGGCATCCAAAGGCTAGACCGGTTTCAGAGATTTCGAGCTTTTTTACATTCAATTTCAATCCGTTGAGTATTGTAAAATTTACATCGTTTTCCAAAGCCGCATAAAATCCGGTAATTCCTCTTGCAAAAGAAATGGTAAATCTTTCAATTCTGAATTTCGCTGATCGGAATTCCACAGGTATGTAATTTCCGGTGAGCATAAGATCTCCATTCAGATTTAAACAAAGATCCTTTCCTTCATCCGCAAAAAAATTTACAGATGCTCTTTTCAAAGACAATGAATTGAAAAATCTGATTTCATCGATATTTAGGCCTGCATCGAAATCAATGACTTTTCCGCTGGAGGAAATCGTCAAATTCCTGATTTCTGTGGAAAGACCGATAAATTCATCAGGAAGAAATGGTGTTTTCCTGAACTTCAGAAGTCCTGTCACATTCAGTTCAGGCATTCCACTGCTGTTTAGATAAAAACTATATTTTCCATTGTTCAATTCAATTGCATTGAAAATGATTATATCATCGATGACGCCGCCACATTCAAAATCAATTATCCTCTTTGGCGAGAATTTAAGCATTGCATGGCCTTTAATATCTGATATACCTCCAGGGAACATGCCACCAGAAAGCTTTAAGTTCGAATCAATGGCAATCACAGGCGTTTTTGATGACAATTCAGCTTTTAAGTATGGTCTATTAAGTATTATTCCATCAAAGCAGGAAACATCACCTTCGTGCTGATAGGCAAAGTCAAAATTCTTGATTGTTCCTGATCTGTCGATTACAAATCTATTGAGAGTGATTCTTCTACCACGAAGTCCATCTGGCAAGCTGTCAGGGAAAACAACTGTTCCGGACAGGGAAATCTCCTTATCTGAATCATAGTTCCAGTCAATTCCCGCAGTAAAATCCTCAATCCTAAAATCAAAGAAATAAGTCTCCTTGAATCCCAAAGATGTTTTTAAAGCCAGTATTTTTTTTCTGGAAACATCAAATTTAAATTCATCAATATCAAACACAATGCCACTAAATCCACCTGCGGCATTACCTTCAAGACACAGCTGTCCTGAAACAAGTGCAACAAGGTCGTCGCATTCTTTAATGACTTCAAGGGTTCCATCCATTAATTTTACGCAGCAGATGTCATTTTCCAAAAATCCGTTCAGTCCGGATACTTTCACATCAAGCTTATTTATACTTCCGTCCTTATCGATTTCAAGATAAACATCCGATGCAACCCTGTCCTTTAAAAACTCTGGATATTCATCTCCGATAAAGGAAGCCCTTCCTCCAAAACCAAAAACGAGATCATCAGAAACTGAAACTTCATTAAGCTCAAATAAAATTCCTGAAATAGAAACTTTTCCTTCGAGAAGACATTTTATTTTTTTGAATCTGAAATCACATTCAATCAATCCAATAGAAAAGTTTTCAATAGAAATGTAGTCAACGATATATTCAGGTGGAAAAATCAACTTGCATTCCGGGAAATATATTTCAGGCAATGAATCATCATCAAATCTTATGCCGCATGAGGCAACCTCTACACTCCACTTGTCAGACAAAGGAATTGAGAAATTACAATGAACCAGAGAATCGATGGAGTTTACTTTTCCATTTGGTTCACATTTCAACTCATTGAATTTAATTTTCTTTCCACGCAAAAAACCTGGCATGTCAGCAGGAAGTTCAAGATCACCGCTGAATGTAAACCCGTCCTCATCAATTTTCAATGAATGGATTTCCATATACATGCCCATAAAACATACAGGTGATGTATATAGATGTTCAAACATGACATAGCCAGACAGGAATACCCTGGCATCATAAACGTCAAAGCAAAATGATTCTTCACCGTCATTAAAGTTATAGGAAACATTTCCAACAGAAATGAAATCATCTATCAATTCAATGTTTTCCCATTTTACATAGGAAACATCGGTTTCAATTTCATGGTACTCTATGCATTGTCTGCTTTTGCATTTTCCATCAGGGGAAAATTCAACATCCTTGAAGAGAATATATTCTGACCCCAAATGCTCAGGCAGTTTGACCAAGACATCACAATTCAATTCGCCGGAATCAAATTCTGAGTATTGAATGAAATAATCAATGCCATTAATTACAACGATTCTGTTTGAAAGATTTTTTACTGGCTTAAAATATCTGAAATCATTTGAAAAACAAATTTCTCCGAGTTCCAGGAAAGACTCTCCAAGTTTTACACGATTGGATTCCGCAGAAAAATTATTGCCAATTGAAATTTCAGATGATTCAATATTCCACCCGCTGGATTGCCAGGTAAAGCCATCTATCTTTTTTTGAGTCCTGATCTTAAATTTCTCATCCAGAATATATTCAAATGATGCACCTTTACGGAAACCATTTATTTGTGGAACCAAAATATCGCAGGCAAGCATAATTCCCTTTTCATCGATTCTAGTTCTGTCTGTAATTACTTTAATTTCATTTGAACTGACAAACTCTGTATGGCATTCAAAATCTTCACAGGCAAAATCGCCGTCACCGGAACAGGTTATTCTACCAAACAGCAATTTTTCACTTTCACTGTTTTTTCCAGCTTTTAATAGAGAATTTTCGCTTATAATGCACGGCCCGAATTTTTCATTGTCAGTCAGATAGTAATCCTTCAGTTCCAACTGATGCCCATGAATTTTCAAACCATTTTCCTTTGTTTCTTTTTTACAGTTAAAAATTCCAGATTTACTTATGACAATTTCCGTAAAAAGAAGATCAAGAGAGTATTTAATGTTCCGGCTTGAAATTTCTTTGTTTATCCGTGAACTGAATGAAACGAACGATACGTCAGTACTCTTT
>CALELJ010000186.1 GCA_937902445.1 uncultured Treponema sp.
CAGGTTCACCACAATGATCCACCATGTGCCGATTATGAATTCCGTCTGAAGCCCTTTTGCAAAATACAGCAGGGAAATAATCACGGACAAAATGGAAGAAAGCACAGGGAAATGCAGACTGACACACTTTTTAAAATCAAAGCCTCTCATATAAAACTACTCCTCGAGTCCATTATAGACCCAATCACAGGAAACTCAAGAGATTCCGGCCATGAATTCAGTTTTAAACCTTTACCCTTTGCAACTCAGATGATAGACTTTTTTTAGAGGTGAGAATTTGAACAACGAAAAATTTCTGGAGATTCCATGGAGTCTTATACTTGACGATTCCATGTTCGGCCACATTTACAAACTGCTCATTGTCAATCTCAAGGATGACACCTTTAAGGTAGTCAAGGATGAAGACGAGATAGATACCAGTTCGTACAATTCAATCTCCCAATGGTTTTCACAGTTTGCAAATAAAAACAAAGTTCATCCCGATGATATTTCCGCATATACAAATTTTACCTCAATAGAAAAAATCAAGAACCACTTCAAGTCAACCAACAGATACATGTATGTAAGATACAGAAGAAAAACTGCCGGTAAAAAATGGAAGTGGTCCACGATGGATATCTTCATCTATCCTCAGGAGAAAATCGATCCTGAAAAAGTGCTTTTGATGGTAAGGGATATCGATGAAGATTATTCGAAGGAACTGACGCATCAGAAAAAAATTGAGAACAGCTGTTACATGGATTCCCTTTCAGGAATTCAAAACAGGCTTTCATACATTACCAGATGCCGCAGTTACTATGAGACAAACCAGAAGGTTGGAGTAATCTACTGTGATCTTAACGGCCTCAAGTACACCAATGACAGATTCGGGCATGAAAAAGGCGACCAGCTGATAAAGGAAATGGCGAAAATGATGATCTCATCTTTCCGTCAGAATGAATGTTTCAGAATTGGTGGAGATGAATTCGTCATTCTTCTTGCCGACATCGAAAAGGAAAATTTTGAGTTCCGTGCAAAGACATTCACCGATTATATAAAATCCCAAAGCCGAGAATTCCTTATTGCATGTACAGGATATTCCTGGTGCGAATACGGACAGGATCTTGAAGCGACAATTCGTTCCGCAGAAAAAATGATGTACGAAAATAAAAATGCCTATCACAACTCTGAAGAAGGTCAGACATATACAAGGTGATTCCAAGCCGGAAGATTCCTCCAAAGATTTCTCCATTGTAAAAAAATGTGCCACCCATTAGTATATGAATAGAACAATTTTTTATTGAGGTAATTAATGTCTTCACAGATGATCATGGGAAACCAGGCAATCGCCCTTGGTGCCCTCAAGGCAGGAGTAAATCTTGTTTCAGGATATCCTGGAACTCCTTCGTCAGAAATTATTGAGTACATCGCAAAATACAGAAAGCAGACCGGAACCTATGTTGAATGGTCCGTAAACGAAAAGGCTGCCGTTGAAGTTGCAGCAGGTGCAAGCTATGCAGGTGCAAGAACCCTTGTGACCATGAAGCAGGTTGGCCTTAATGTTGCAGGTGATCCTGTAATGTGCCTTGCCTATGTCGGCGTCAAAGGCGGAATGGTAATCGTCTCTGCAGATGACCCGGGCCCGATTTCAAGCCAGACGGAACAGGATACAAGACGCTATGGAGAATTTTCAAAGCTGCCTGTATTTGATCCTTCAAGCCCTGAAGAAGCTTTTGAAATGATTCAGGAAGCTTTTGAATATTCAGAAACATATTCCACACCTGTTTTGTTCCGCCCTACGACAAGAGTCGACCACGGATATGCCAGCATGGAAATTCCAGAGCTGCCTAAAGCAAGGGAAGTTCCGGGTTTTGAGAAGAACACCCAGCGCTGGGTAATTTTCCCACGCACCTCATACATGAACCACAGGATCATTTTTGAGCGCAATACCAATGTTCTTCCTGATGATTTTTCAAGATCAAGACTGAACAGAATCGAAGGCGCAGACGGCAACCTTGCAATTGTTACAGGCGGAATCAGCTACACCTACGTAAAGGAAGCCCTTGCACTCCTTGGACAGAAAGACATTCCGGTTCTTAAAATCGGAACTCCTTATCCTTTCCCTGCCGACCTTGCTTCCGAGTTCATGCAGACAAAAAGCCACATCCTGGTAGTCGAAGAACTTGATCCTGTCATTGAAGATGCCCTCCTCCACATAAAGGCTGCGGAAAATCTTTCATGCACGATCCACGGAAAGTACGACAGAAAGACACCTGAAGCCGGAGAATATTCCGTAGAGCTTGCAAAAAAAATCATTGCCAGTTTCCTCAGCATTGATGTTGAAGAAAGTGCACCGGCCGAAAAACCTGAACTCCCTGTACGTCCACCGGTACTTTGCGCAGGCTGTCCTCACCGTGCATCTTTCTATGCCGTAAAAAAAGCAATGAAGGGACAGAAGACAGTTTACTGCGGAGACATCGGATGCTACACCTTGGGCAACGCAAAGCCTCTGGACATGTGCGACACCTGCCTTTGCATGGGAGCCGACATCACAATGGCACAGGGATTCTATCATGTGGAAAATGACCGCCACTGCTTCTCATTCATCGGAGATTCAACTTTCTTTGCATCCGGAATTACAGGCGTCGTAAATGCGGTCTACAACAAGGCAAAGCAGACAATCTGTATTCTTGACAATTCAACTACAGCAATGACAGGACATCAGCCGCACCCAGGAACAGGCATGACGATGATGGACGACATTACGGACAAAATCAGCATTCCAAAAATTCTCAAGGCCATCGGTGTTGAACCGGTCCTTACGGTAAATCCATTTGACCAGAAGAAGGCTGTTGAAGCTGTAAAAAAATGCGACGGACACGAAGGCGTAAGCGCAATCATATTCAAGGCACCTTGCATCGCATTGCTTGCCAAGGAAGAATACAAGGAATTCAGAAAACCTGCTTCCACCGTGAAAAATGAAAAGTGCATCGGCTGTAAAAAGTGCATCAATGAAACAGGATGTCCTGCCCTTTGCTTTGACTTTGATTCAAAGAAGGCAACCATTGATCCTGCCCTTTGTACAGGATGCTCTCTTTGTTCACAGGTTTGCCCGGTAAAGGCAATCAAGTAATTTTATAAGGATTTTAAAATGACAAATATTTTGATATGCGGAATCGGCGGACAGGGAACTGTACTTGCCGCAAAACTTTTAGACCAGGCCGCCATTGGAGCGGGACTTTCAGTTCATTCAGCTGAAACAATCGGAATGGCACAGCGCGGAGGAAGCGTTACAAGCCACGTCCGTATTGGAGATGAATGCTTTTCTCCATTGATTCCATACGGAACAGCCGACATGATAATCGCCTTTGAAATGTGCGAGGCAGTGCGCAACCTTGACTATCTTAAGAAAGGCGGAACCGTAGTCGTAAACAAAAAGATCATGACACCGCCTTCAAGCCTTCTTGCAGGAAAAAGTTTTGACGAAAATACAATGCTTGATGCCCTTAACAAGGCAGCCGGGAAAGTTGTGGTTATCGACAGCGATAAAATCTGTAAGGAACTCGGATCTTCAAAAGTCGTGAACACGATTCTTCTTGGAGCCGCCGTAAAGGAAGGCATAGGCGGAATCACAAAGGCCAATGTAGAGAAAGCCATCAAGGCTTCCGTAAAACCAAAGTTTGTCGATTTGAATTTGAAAGCACTTGAGTGCTAAAAAAGAAGAGTTCCAAATCACAGTTTACATTTCTTTTCGCGATCCTGTATTCAATGTTTTTTCACATCACCGATGTCTGTAACGATTTTGTATCCGGCATCGGTGATTCTTTTCTGAAGACAGCCACGGCATTCAGAAGAGTCCTCGTTGATGCAGATTTTATTGTCGTAGAGAAGGTATTTTCCCCTTGCTTCTTTTGGGGATAGATTTGGCATTACAACATTTGCTCCGGCTTTGAGACCAAGTTCCCTGCCCCGCGGATGAATCGTTCCAAGGGCGGTTGTAGCCGGAATAAGAGCGTATGGAAAAAGCAGCCTTAGAATCGCAATCAATCTTAAGGTCAGGGAAAGAGTTCCATTTTCATAATCGCAGAAAGGAGTGTCATGATGGGATATGAAAGGTCCTATGCCGATCATGTCCGGTTTCAAGGACAGCAGAAAGCGAAGGTCCTCAACAATATCACCCGTTGTCTGGAATGGAGAACCAACCATGAATCCGGCTCCAACCTGATAGCCGATTTCCTTCAGGTCAAACAGACATTTTTTTCTGTTCTCCAGACTCATTTCATCCGGATGCAGTTTTCCATAGAGTGAACTGGAAGCAGCCTCATGCCGCAGCAGATAACGTGAGGCACCGGCATCAAAAAAAGACTGGTAGCTTTCCCGGCTCTTTTCTCCGATGGAAAGTGTGACGGCACAGTCAGGATATCTTTCCTTTATCCGGGAAACAATTCCGCATATTTTTTCATCTGTAAAAAAAGGATCTTCTCCACCCTGGAGAACAAAAGTTCTGAAGCCAAGTTCATAGCCCTTGCGACATGATGAAAGAATTTCAGTCTCATCCATCCTGTATCTCTGGGCTCTTGAATTTCCTTTTCTTATTCCGCAGTAGTAGCAGTTGTTTTTGCAGCAATTCGTAAATTCAATGAGACCGCGCAGGTAAACGTCCTCACCGTAGAAAGATCTTCTGACTTCGTCTGCAGCCGAAAATAATTTCCCGTCATTTTCTTCACTCTGCATAAGTTCAATGAACTCTTCATCAGAAAGATTTCCATCATGTCTCAAACGATCAACAATATCCATGTCCAGAATATGTTAATGACATGAGCGAAATTTGCAATATGAATAC
>CALELJ010000187.1 GCA_937902445.1 uncultured Treponema sp.
TTTGATACTCTTCCGCCCATGCTTTGCGATACCGCGTAAAGCGCCGCCATCCTTATTCGCGGCGGCATGTTGATGATGCTCTGCTTTGAAAGCTGGAGAAAAGGATCCTTTGCATTGTACTTTTCAGATCCGCAGAGAACACTGTGCTCAAGAACATGGGCGGCTCCCGTACTGTCCTGGGATGGAGTACGGAAAGCAAAGGCAAAAAGATTTTCCCTGTCGTTGTTCAGAAGATGGAAGACCTCAAGTCCTGATTTCTCATGCCTTAAAAAAATTCCTGTGGAATCATTTTCCTCAGAGGGTACCACATCAAGTACCCTGAATCCTTTATATAAATCATTTTTTTTCATACAAAAATTTCATCCTCGTCACGGCCCTTCACCCTAAGGTCACCTTTTTCCCAGGCACGCCTCAACACGGCATAGAACTGGGATGTAAGGCGCTCACTGTCGGCCTTTGTAACAACACCAAGAACGGCTTCTTCCTCAAGAATGTCTGCCCTTCTGTTCTTTGAAACGTTGGAAAGGATTTTCTCGCGGAACTCCTCAGACTTTTTAAGGATAAGGATGGCCACATCCCTGTTTTCCATGTCATGAAGATAGTTCTGGATGTACCTGTCGTCGGAACCAACAACATCCTCTTCCGTGAAAAGACGCTTCCTGAGGTCGGCGCCAAGTTCCGGGTCCTGCTGTGTAAGAACTTCAAGGATTCCATATTCAGCAGACGGATTCATACGTTTCAAAATCTGTGCGAGAACTCCCCTTCCGTCAAGGTTTTCAGAATTCTCAGTATTCTGGGTCAAAAGCTTCTCATGGAGGCTGTGGTCGATTTCCTTCATTACCTCAGGAGAAACACTCTGCATCTTTGCAAGACGAAGGACAATGTTCTTCTTGTCTTCCACATCCATCAGGTTTATTACCTTTGCGGATTTTTTCGGTTCAATCTGGGAAAGTACGATTGCCTGAATTCCGACAGACTCACCTTCTATGAGAAGCTTGATTCTTTCTGCATCTGCGTCGGCAAGATAGTCAAAGGGTTTTCCATGCTGGTACTGAACGGAGCGGGCTATAAGCTGTTCCGCCTTTACGCTGCCATAGGCCTTTGAAAGGATTGTGCGGGCAGTTTCAATTCCGCCTTCCTCACGGGCCTTTACAAGAAGGGAATCAAATTCATCAAGGATTGCGGCTTTTTCTTCAGGAGTGATTTTCTGTATTGTCGCAATTTCCGGAATGATCCGTTCCGTCTGCTCTTCCGTCAAGTGAGGCAGAATTTTTGCGGCTTCATCAATTCCAACTATGACAAGGAATTTTGCCACACGCCTGTAGATCGTTTCGCTTTCATTTGATGCGCCGGGAACTTTTATAAGTCCGCCGGAAGTAAGGTTTTTTACGGCTTCCTGAACGTCTTCCGAAGATGCGGATTTCTTGCGTCCAAACCAGGTTCCGGTTTTTGCAGCTTTTTCAGCTTTTCTGAGATTTTCTTCCTCAAGATTTTTGTTGTTTTCCTTTTCCAGTTTGTCCAGCTTCCGGTTGATGTTTTCAAAAACAGGTTTGTGTACAAGGGGAACATGGCCAGGTTCCTGAGTTTTTCTGATTTCCTTTGAAACACTTTTTACACCTGCATCCATTTCCTTTTTATAGGCGTCGAATCCGTAATCACTCATGCTTCCATTATAGTCGAATAGCAAAAAAAAATAAAATGCTTAATTTCGTGTAATTTTTTGCGTTTTTGTTTATTATATAGTTGGAGGAATTAATAATAATGAAAAAAATCACAAAAAATGCAGCAATGATCCTTTGCACTGCCGCACTTTCATTTGGAATTTTCAACCTTTCATGCAAGGTTAACAAGGGTTCCGCAAATGTTGCTTTTGCCGAATCATCTCCAGCAGCAGTAATTCCGCAGGACAGCCTTGCTGTCACACAGTCCCTGCAGAATACATTCCGCTCAATAAGCTCAAACGTTCTGCCGGCAGTTGTCGAAGTAGATGTAATCGAAAAGAAAAAAATCCAGGTATACAATCCATTCAGGGACTTTTTCAAGAACAATCCTTTTTTCAGCTCTCCGGAAAGCGAAGAGGATGACAGCGACAAGTTCCGCGAGCAGGAGCAGTCGTCACTTGGTTCCGGCGTAATCGTCCGTAATACAGGAAAAACCTTCTATGTACTGACAAACAATCACGTGGCCGGAAACGCATATAAAATCAAGATCAAGCTCAATGACGAAAGGGAATTCGACGGAAAACTTGTTGGTGCTGATCCACGCATGGATGTGGCCCTTGTTTCCTTTGAATCGGATGACAAAAGCATAACAGTTGCAAAACTTGGTGACTCAGATTCAATGCATCAGGGAGACATTGTCCTTGCACTGGGAAGCCCTCTCGGATACTTTGCTTCGGTTACACAGGGCATCGTAAGCGCCACAGGCAGAAGCGGAGGACAGATCGGTTCCATTTCCGACTTCATCCAGACTGACGCTGCCATCAACCAGGGAAATTCAGGTGGACCTCTCATAAACATCTACGGAGAAGTCATAGGAATCAATACATGGATCGCATCCTCTTCCGGCGGAAGTGTTGGACTTGGATTCTCAATTCCTATCAACAACATCAAGGAAGCCATCGACCAGTTTATTTCAAATGGAAAGATTACATACGGCTGGGTTGGTGTAAGCCTCATGGAAGTTTCTGACGAATACAAGGAACAGCTTGGAATCGACAAAAAGCAGACAGGTGCCCTTGCAAGCCAGCTCTTCCTTGGAAGCCCTGCAATCAAGGGAGGAATGAAACCGGGCGACTTCATCATCGAACTCAACGGACATGGAGTAAAATCTGTGGACCAGCTTGTACGTGAAATCGGATGCATTCCGGCTGGAAAAACTGCGGAAGTTGTAGTTCTTCGCGGAAAAGAAAAGAAGACAATCAAGATCAAGATTGACGAGCGTGATGAAAAGCTTGTTTCGGACAATTCAAAGCTCTGGCCAGGATTCATAGCCTCTCCACTTTCGGAAGAAAACCGCAAGAAGCTTAAGATTGAAAACGAAAAGGTCAAAGGTATCGTTGTATCGGGAGTGACAGAAAAGTCTCCAGCCGCTGCCCTGAGACTCCAGAACGGAGATGTCATCTGCGCGGTTAACGACAAGAAGGTCGAATCGGTCGAAGACTTCTACCGTGAACTTGACCTTTCAAACAAAAAGGAAATCTGGTTTGACGTATACAGCGAAGGCCATACAATAAGCACCGGAAGATACAAGTTTTAATCCATAGACATAAAATCGGTTCCTGTCGGGAGCCGATTTTTTTTTATATTTTTTTTCAATTTTCATTTAGTTTCCAGGCTGTAGAAAAGCTTATAAGCTAAAAAAATCGGCGTAGACAGGGTTCGTGACAAAATGCGACTTGTTCCCCAATAAAGCTCTTCGGGCGCAGCCCGATGTTTTTATACATTGATCGGGAACTCCGGAGCAGGCTTGGCACGGTTCCTGTCGGGAGCCGATTTTTTTTTATATTTTTTTGTAACCCTTTACTTACCAGAAGGTTATATAAATGAAGATTGAAATCAACAGCAGTCTTCGCTTCATACGAATCTCCTTTTTTTTGCTCCCGATAGGTTTCGGGAGCTTTTTTTTGTTGTTTTTCGCATCCTTTTTAACACTTTAATAACACTTGCATTATCACTTAAGTGGCTTTAGTATAGTTAAAGAACAATGTGAGTTTCTGAAAGTTCAGTCTTCAGAAATTCCATAATTAATTTAGGGGTTGATTATGAATATCATCGAAAAAATCAGTAACTTCTTTGGAAAGTTCATGGCTGTTATTGTTCTTGCAGTAACAATTCTCGCTCTTTTTGTTCCGTCTTCAAGCCTATGGATCAAGACCACATGGATCAACTGGCTCCTCATGCTTGTAATGTTTGGAATGGGACTTACACTCAAGCCTTCAGACTTCGCAGTTGTTTTCACACGTCCTAAAGATGTAATCATCGGCTGTCTTGCACAGTTCACAATAATGCCTCTTCTTGCATTTGCCCTGGGAAAGATTTTTGGTCTTGAGACAGCACTTCTTGCCGGTGTTGTTCTTGTAGGTACATGTCCAGGCGGAACTTCAAGCAACGTCATTACTTACCTTTCAAAGGGGGACGTACCTCTTTCAGTCGGAATGACATCAATCAACACACTCCTTGCTCCAGTGCTTACACCTGCAATCACATATCTTCTTCTCAAGACATCAGTTGAAGTAAACGTACTTTCAATGTTCATTTCAATCGTAAAGGTAGTCATCGTACCAATCACATTGGGATTCATCATCAACAGATTCTTTGGAAAGTTCACACAGAAAATTGTTGCCCTACTCCCTTGTGTTTCAGTAGTTGCAATCTGTCTCATCGTTGCCTGCGTCGTTTCCCACAACAGCGCAAAGATTCTTTCAACAGGAGCAGTCATTTTTGCAGTTGTCATCCTTCACAACATTCTTGGATATGCATGTGGATTCGGTCTGGGCAAGGCACTCCGCCTTAACGCAGCAAAGACAAAGGCTCTTTCAGTTGAAATCGGAATGCAGAATTCCGGCCTTGCAACTTCCCTTGCAGGAACAGCTTTCCAGGGCCTTGCAATGGCAACAGTACCAGGCGCAATCTTCAGCGTATGGCACAACATTTCCGGTGCGATCCTTGCCAACATCTACAACAGATGGAATGACAGCGAAGAAACCGCTAGCTAACGTCGCTACACACAGAGCTCGGCAAGGAAACTATCGTTCCGAGCTCAGAGTGTTTTTGCCAGCCTCTGCCTTCCTTCACGTATTTTCATTCCACAATTCTTAGACAACAGTAGAATCCCCTAAAATAATTTTAGGGGATTTTTTTATCCGATTATTTTAAAGTCAGGTCCTTCATCAGTGTCGAAGATCCTGATGGAAGTGCTTTCCATGGCCACATTTTCAACAAAGTCCGCAATGTTAAGGCTGTAGGGCGACAGAAGATCTTCCGGATGATATGAAAGGTCAACTTCTTCTTCAGTACCGTCACTGGAACATCTGCTGAAGGCACCGTTGATTTTCACGATATCCTGGGCCGCCGCAAAAAGGTGACTTTTGTTTTTTTCCTCAAATTTCTGATCAAGGAACATGAGCTGAAGTTTTTCAATCGCCTTGTGGCTGGCTTCATCCACATCGAAATTCACTTCAAAGGAACAGTTGTTGCACTGCTGGAATTCCTCAAAGTCCGCATAGAACGAAGAGGCGTTGATTTTCAGTGCCTGAAGGATTGAATTGAACCATGGAACTGCACGGCCGCCTGAATAGAACACCTTGCAGGCAAAAGCCATTCCGCGCGAAAAATCCATGTCCTTAGAGGAATATATGCCGGTAGGTTTTGGATCCTCGTATGGAATCTTTTCAAGCTGTTCAAAATCAATGTGGTTTGGATAAAGAGTGCATGCAAAATCAAGACGGTCACGGAAAAGCTTGAAGGTATCACCTTCCTGAATTCCCCACTGTATGTTGAAACCAAATACAAGGCCGGCGTCGTTGAGCAAGGCTGCCTTTCCGGAATAAAACTTTTTGTCAAACAGAAGGCTGCCGTTTTTTTCAGTACCCACAACAGGAATCTCAAGGGAACAATAGATTTCAGAAAGTGAAGCAACAACATTTCTGTCGATGATTTTTGGATCAATGAGAATCGAAAGAAAAAGATCCGGACAATGTTTTTTTATTTCATCCACAAGGCGAAGAATTCCTGCCTTGTCGGAAGAAAATCCAAGGTCGTTCACCGTGAGTTCAGTGATGCCCTTCTGCTCAAAAGTAGGAAGATCCTTGAAAATTGATTCGATAGTAAAGGAATAATTCATATTAGTTAAACACCATAATAAAAGTATGCGGAGTCAGGGTTCATGTCAAACTGCGATTTGCGACGCTATTAGTATCTGAGGGTTTACCCGAAGCCTTTTGACAGAACGAAGGGAGCACCCCAGCAGGCTTGACATGGTTCCTGACGGGAGCATTCTTTTATTAAAGAATAGCAATGTTGTTTGATTCACATTCCTTGAGCATGTCATCGCCCCACAGGCTTACCTGGGTTTCACCAATGTGGGCCTTGCGCAGGAAGTACATGCAGAGGCGAGACTGACCGATACCGCCACCAAGAGTCTGAACAAGCTGGCCGTTCAAAAGCTTCTTGTGGAATGTAAGTTCTGCGCGTTCAGGACATCCGCGTTCTGCAAGCTGAGAAACAAGGGATTCCTTGCTTACACGGATACCCATTGAAGAAAGCTCCATTGCACAGTCAAGAACAGGATTCCATACCATAAGGTCACCGTTGAGACCAGGTTTTCCATCTGGACCCGGTGTAATCCAGTCGTCATAGTCAGGAGCACGGCCGTCGTGAATTGTTCCGTCTGAAAGCTTGCCGCCGATACCGATGATGAAGATTGCTCCGTGTTCCTTACAGAATGCTGTTTCGCGTTCCTTTGGAGACTTGCCTGGATACATCTTTACAAGGTCATCTGCATGGACGAATGTAATGTCGGCAGGAAGACAAGGCTTGATGTTTTCATAGCGGTCATAAACAAAGAATTCAGTCTGTTTGAGAACGCGGTAGATTTTCCTTACGATTTCCTTGAGGTAATCGATGGTGCGGTCCTTTTCATCGATGCGCATGCACCAGTCCCACTGGTCGACATAAAGGGAATGAAGGTTGTCCAGTTCCTCGTCTGCGCGGATTGCGTTCATGTCTGTATAGATGCCAAAACCGCTGTCAAGGCCAAGTTCACTTACTTTCATGCGCTTCCATTTTGCAAGGGAGTGAACGATTTCAACCTGGGTTTCATTCATGTCTTTTACAGGAAACTTTACAGGGCGTTCAACACCGTTAAGGTCGTCATTGAGACCTGTTCCGCTTTTTACAAACAGAGGAGCTGTTACGCGTGTGAGGCTTAATTCAGTTGAAAGAGCAAGCTGGAAGAAATCCTTGAGAAGGACGATGGCTTTTTCTGTTTCCTTTACGCTGAGCAAAGGCTTGTAATTTTTTGGAACATATAATTTTGACATAAGTAACCCCAAGATATATAAAATAAGCAACTATCCATATGAGGCACATAAACCAATCAGTTTATGAAAATCTACCAGTCAGTACGAGTCTGACAAGACCGCTCGATATCGTCGCTACATGCAAAGCCCTGTAAGGAAACTATCTCACAGGGCTTTGAATGTTCTTGTCAGCCTCTTCCTTCCATCCCGATCTTCATACAATTCTTCTTCAATATGCCTCAAAAGACAATTAGAAACTATACCACAAATGGATTGCTTTGTAAAAGAAGCAGTTTTTGAAGTTCCGATTTTTACAGAGAGTTGATAAACCTTTCAAAAGCTTCCATGCCTTCCGCAGTACGTTTGTAGACACCAGCATCCTCGAGAACCTTTGAGAAAACAAGACCAACTTCATCACGGAGTATCTGTTCCACATTGCCTTCATCTACTGAATTGTATTTAGGCAGGAATTCCTTTACCCAGTCAGCGTGCTTGCAGAGCACTTCATCGGCATAAATGTCACGGCCTTCAAGTATTGCTTTTCCAAGATCCGCAAGTTCTACCTTAAGGCGCCCCGGAAGAATTGCAAGTCCCATAACCTCGATGAGACCGATGTTTTCTTTTTTGATGTGATGGAGTTCAGCATGGGGATGATAGACTCCAAGAGGATGCTCTTTCGTTGTAATGTTGTTGCGAAGAACAAGGTCAAGTTCAAAAAGATCACCGCGACGGCGTACGATCGGATTTATGGTGTTGTGTCTGGTTCCGTCTGTTTCTGCAAAGATGAAGGCAGACTCATCGGTGTATTTTCTCCACGCCTCATGGATTCTGTCGGCAAGCAAGGCAATGCGTTCACTGTCACTTCCACTCAGGCGGATGACGCTCATAGGCCACTTGACGATTCCACACTTCACATCATCAAAGCCATTGATCTTGAATTCCTTTTCAACAGGTGCCTTGGCCATGGCGAATTCATAGTTTCCGCCCTGGAAATGGTTGTGTGTCAGAATCGATCCGCCAACAATCGGAAGATCAGCATTGGAACCAATCGTATAATGAGGAAAGATCTTTACAAAATCAAGAAGATAACGCCAGGTCCTGTTGGTGATGGACATAGGAACATGATCCATCGCAAAAACAATGCAGTGCTCGTTGTAGTAGACATAAGGCGAATACTGGAGCGCAAATTTTTCACCACAAAGTTCAAATGGAATGATGCGGTGGTTGCCCCGGGCAGGATGGTTTACACGGCCAGCATAGCCTTCGTTTTCCCTGCACAGAAGACATTCAGGATAACCACCCTTTGGAGCATTGAGGGCCGCTGCAATTGCCTTTGGATCCTTTTCCGGCTTTGAAAGATTGATTGTAATGTCCATATCGCCGTATTCAGTTTTCGACTGCCACTTCACGTCCCTGCATACCCTGTAGCGGCGGATGTAGTCTGTATCCTGGCTGAATTTATAATACCAGTCAGTCGCTTCCTTTGGTGATTTTTCATAAAGCATTCTATATTTTCTACGGATCTCTGAAGGTCTCGCAACAAGGCATGACATGAGCTTTGTATCAAAGAGATCACGGTAGACTACGCTGTCGTTTTCAAGAAGTCCATTGGCTGCGGCGTAATCAAGAAGCGATTTAAGAATCATCTCAAGGTCTTCGGTTTTTACCGCCGGAACTGTACACGCAGCATCCTTGCTTTCATAAGAGTCAAGTTTTAAGACCTCAAGGATGCGGTTTCTTGCATAGACAATGTCGTCTTCTTCAATGAGTCCCGTCGAAAGGCCATAGCCTACAAGTAAATCAATGCTTTCAAAAACTGTCATGATTCAATTCTATGCTGAACGGATTAAAAATCAACGTATGGAAACCAGTGGTTGCGCAAACTGTTGCCCAGTCACCTTCGGGAGGCTTTCTTAAGTTTCTTCACCTTGTACTGCTCCTCATCGGCTTTATCAAGAAGGGCTTCAAGATTGAAATTATCGCAGTCAAATACTGCAGCTCCAAGGCTTATGGAGATTCTAAAAGGTTCAGTTGTTGTGTTGTTCCATTCCTCACATAGGGAATCAAGCCGCTGCTTCAAACGCTCAAATACATCTAATGAAAGTGAAATTGAAACTATGGCAAATTCATCACCGCCAAGACGGCCTATGGTATCTGCCGCACGGAAAGTTTTTTTAAGGAGTTCAACTTCCGCAAGGATTGCCCTGTCCCCGGCTTCATGGCCAAATGTATCATTGATGCTCTTGAGGCCATCCATATCGCCATAGATGACAAGACCTGACTTTCCGCTGTCAACAGCGATGGAAAGACTTTGTTGTCCTAAGAACATGAAACCTCTTCTGTTCAGGAGGCCTGTAAGTTCGTCGGTTTTTGAAAGCATTGAAAGCCTCTTGTTTTTTTCTTCAAGGCTGCTTACTTCCCAGGCACTTGAAACAAGTTTCGCAATGAGGGAATAGATCATCATGTATTCAGTGCTTCCATAATTTCCGGTAGAAACTATCATGTATCCGTACTGAAGGTTTCCATTGTATAGGATCCTGACAACATGCATTCCCTTGAATTTATCAAGCATATTTCCAGGCAAAAGTTTTTCACTGCAGTCAAAATATTCAGTGCTGTTAATTATTTTTTCTCCCGTTTTTTCATCAGATGCATAGAACACCCTGGCTTCTGCGGGAAGGACAAATCCCTGATGACGGTTTATTTCAACAGGGGCTCTGTAAAGACAAATGGCGGACTGACCTATATTGAAATATTTCATGTAACGGTTCAGCCGGTAGGACAGATTTTCAAGTGTAATTCCAGAATGCAGGTCATCGATAAAATCAAGAATCTTTGCGTTCTGCATGTTGTGGACAAAGAAAGAATTGTATGCCGTCGAATAGAAATCCCTGTCCTTTGGAACCAATTCGCCGCTGTCCGTTTTGCAGATGTATTTAGATCCCTGGTCAAGGCACCCGCAGCTTACACGAAAGCAGCATCGTGAATATATGGTGTTCAGCATGTCAATTTTTTTCCCATTGATTCTGTCAGTCAGAAGTTTTGCCGCAGTGTAGGTCTGATCCGGAATGTTCTGATCGATGGTGGTAAGGCTTGGGTATGAATAGATGGATCTGAGAGTGTTGTCAAAACCAGAAACACAGACTTCCTCCGGAACTGAAACACCAAGTTCAAAAAAATATTTTATAGCACCCATTGCAAGTTCATCGATGACACAGACCACCGCATCAAAATCGATTGATTCCTTGTCCGGATATCTGCTTGCAAGAACATCAACAGCACTTTCAACAGTATATGATGCATAAAGGATATGGGAATCTGGAAGCTCAAGATTTTTTTCCGCAAGAACTTCCTTAAAGAATCTCAGGCGCTGTCTGATATCCTCGCTTTCAGCATCAATGGCGATTATCAGCAGTCTTTTTCTTTGATGTTCCTCAATCATATGTCTGACCAGGTTTTTGAATGCCTTTTCAGAATCAATGATCAGTGAAGGAATGTTTTCAACAGGTGATACGATGGAGACGACCGGAAGTTTTCTGTCAATTTCCTTGACCATGGCATGGGCAACTTTTTCCGTTACAAATCGGCTTAATGTTGCTGTGGGAATAATGACACCGTCGAGATTCTGTCTGTTTAGGAACTTTGAAACAGCCCATTCCTGATAGGCAAATTCGCTTTCATTGGACTCAGGTTCTTCTGACGAAAAAACAAGGAAGTCATTTTTAGTTTCCTGGATATACCTTTTGACACCTTCAAGAAGCCTTTGAGAATACTCGTATTCAAGATGTGATAAAGTCATTCCGATCCGCATATAAAAAGTATAATTTAATAAATGGGATTTTCAATGACAGGTTCTAAATTCTTGCAGCTTTCTTGGATTTCTTTTCCTTATACTGCTCTTCATCGGCAGACTTTAAAAGATCTGAAAGAACACAGTTTTCACTGTTGAAAGCAGCGGCACCCAGGCTTATGGATATCTTGAAATCCTCCTGAGTATTTTTATTCCATTCCTCGCAAAGATCCTCAAGCCTTTTCTTTATTACAAGGAAATGGCTCATAGTCAGGGAAATAGAAAGAATGGCAAATTCATCACCGCCAAGACGGCCTATGGTATCTGCGGCACGGAAAGTCTTTTTCAGAAGATCAACTTCGGCAAGGATTGCCCTGTCGCCGGCATCGTGTCCATAGGTATCATTAATTTTCTTGAGACCATCCATGTCACCATAAATGACGAGTCCTGTCTTGCCAAGTTCCGCGGCAAGGGAAAGCTCCTGCTGGGCGGCAAGCATGAAGCCACGGCGATTGAGGATGCCTGTAAGTTCATCGGTTTTTGAAAGCTTGGAAAGGCTCTGGTTTTTCTCAGTAAGGTCTGATTTTATTTCTTCGGAACAGCTCACTTCATAGGCATTGGCAATGAACTTTGCAATCATGGAATAGATGAGCATGTATTCCTCAACCTCGTAGTTGCCAAGTGACATGATC
>CALELJ010000188.1 GCA_937902445.1 uncultured Treponema sp.
AGCGTGGACAAACCTGTCTTTTCTTGCAAAAAAACCTGCGTTCAGAATGAATTTTTTCTTCAAATTCCTGACTTCAAGAACCAAATTCCCCATGTTTTCCCCTATTTTTCCACAGATTTTCTCACGGCATGTGGATGATTTCGCGAGGCTTGCTTCCGTTTGCAGGTCCGACAATTCCGCGCTCCTCCATCTCTTCTATGAGACGCGCAGCCCTGTTGTAACCGATGCTCAAACGACGCTGAATGTAGCTTGCACTGGCCTTTCCGGACTGAATGACGATGTCCAGAGCCTTCTCGTAAAGCGGATCCACACCAGAATCACCGAAAAGCGACGCCTGCTCGCCTTCATCCTCCTCATCATCAACAAAAATCTCATCGTCTATGTATTCCGGTTCGCCCCATTCCTTTACGGCTTCAACAACATCCTCGACTTCCTGATCTGAAACGAATGCACCCTGGATGCGTACAGGGAAAGGATCAGTTGCACTTGCATAAAGCATGTCACCTTTACCAAGAAGCTTTTCAGCACCAACCTGGTCGATGATGATGCGGCTGTCTGTTTTTGCGGCAACCATGAAAGCAACACGGCTTGGAATGTTTGCCTTGATGAGGCCGGTAATGACATCAACGGAAGGTCGCTGTGTTGCAAGAACAAGATGGATTCCAACAGCACGGGACATGGCACAAAGTCGTGCTACGACACCTTCAAGCTGTTTGCCTGTCGTTGCCATAAGATCTGCAAATTCGTCGATGATGACGATGAGATATGGAATCTTTTCTGTCGCAATGTGCTGTTCAACAATTTTGCGGTTGTAGCTTGAAATGTCGCGGCATCCAAGACTGTCGAGAACTGCATAGCGGCGTTCCATTTCGCAAAGGCAATACTGGAGGGCCTGCATTGCTTTCTTTGATTCCGTGATGACAGGTGTAAGCAGATGTGGAATGTGGTTGTAAAGCTTGAGTTCGACAACCTTAGGGTCGATCAAAATCATCTTGACGTCACTTGGACTGCGCTTGTAAAGGATCGAAAGGATCATGCTGTTTACGCAGACAGACTTACCCGCACCTGTGGAACCTGCTATCAAAAGGTGCGGAGTCTTTACAAGATCCATGATCTGGGTTTCGCCTTCAATGTCCTTTCCGAGAATTACAGGGACAGACATCTTTTTCCATTCAGGACGGTTCTGTTCGATACATTCACGGAAAGAAACGATGGCCCTGTTTCTGTTTGGAATTTCAATACCGACAGCGCGCTTTCCTGGAATCGGTGCGACGATACGGACAGACTGGGCTGCAAGGCGAAGGGCGATGTTGTCTGCAAGTCCGACAATCTTTGAAAGCTTAACACCAGGAGCCGGGAGAATCTCAAACATTGTTACGACAGGACCTTTGCGGATTCCGATGACTTCTGCCTGGATGCTGAATTCCTTTAGGGTTTCCTGAAGGTTCAATGAAGCCTGTTTTGTTTCTTCATCGATAATCCAGTATTCGTTTTCTGCATATGCCGTAAGAAGGTCGGTGTCGATTTTGTATGCACCCATCTTCTTTTTCTTTTTAGGCGGAACAACAACAGCGGCCTTTGTAGTTCCGTCGGAAGAAGTTGTGACCGCTGTCTTAATAGGATTGCCGTTGCTGTCTACAACTGCAGGTGCGAGAGGATCGACATTTTCATTTGCTTCACCTTCAACTTTCTGTCTTGCATCATTTTCCATCTGAGTGAAGATGTCATCCAATGCTGTTGTATCAGGATCAAACTGTGCCGTAGGATCTTTCTGGATCTGAGGTTCCTCCGGCACGTCCTCCTGAATGTTCAAATCCTCCGACTGTCCATCATCTTCGAATGTAATGTCATCAGCAGAAAAATCATCGGCCGCATCAGGTTCATCTTCGTCTGCGGAATTTTCGATTCCGGATATTATCTGATCCTGCATGAAGGAATCATCAATGGATTCATCGGCTTCATAACTTTCTTCATTTTCATCGCTTTCATCAATGTTGAATTCCGGATCCTCAAGGAAAGAAAAATCATCGTCAGCGGAATTTTCTTCTTCAGGAGATGTGGCTTCTTCAAAGTCAATGTCATATTGGATTTCGTTTTCTGAGGAAATATCCGTATCATATGAATCGATATCTGATGTGAGGCTCTGGGATTCACGCTCAAACTGGTCGATAACATCTACATCGTCATCAAGGTCATCTTCAAAGACAGAGACATCTATGGATTCGTTTGGCTCATCAGAAAAATCTGGAGCAGAAGGTTCATTGTCTTCAGCACTTTCGATTGAAATTTCATCTTCAATGACAAGCTCATCCTCAATGTCTTCGTCATTTTCTTCAGGTTGTTTTCCTTTCACATTGCCCTTGTCATCAAGAGACCAGTTGAAAGAAATTTTTCTTTCCGGAATGTCAGCAGTTTTGTTTTCGCCTGCTGTTTCCACAGATGATGGAATTGTTTCTGAAAGTTCCCTGTTTTCTGGAACTTCGGTTTCTTCAAGTTCAATTCCGGAATCAATGCTTTCAATGTCGAATTTTTTTGGCTTCCTTTTTCCGGCAAAGGAAATTTTGTTTACAAAAAGATTTTTGAGATGGGATGGTCTTGCCTTGAGGAAGGCAAAGGACCTTAAATTTTTGAGATTTCGTTCAGTCTGAGATTCTTCTGTATCCGTAACAGCCAGGTCTTCTGATTCTGAAATTTCATCTTCCGTGTCATCGAGTTCAACTATCTCACTTTTTTCCTCAGATTCAGTTTCTGATTTCTGTGGGAGCGGTACATCTTTTTTCTGGACAGGATTTATGGTTTCTGAATTTTTAGTTTCAGGAACTTTAGTTCTAGGAACTTTAGTTCCGTTAATCCTGTGCTCGATGTAGGAGGCAAGGTTTACTGCAAGAAGATATTCAAGCGCAACAAGAAGAAGAGAGATTACAATGAGTGTTGAAATCTTTACGAACGCAAGGGGACTTGTATCCTGATCTGAAATGGCGATGCATATGCGTTCCGAGACAACCATGGTGAAAAACGGAATTATGCTTACAAGGAGAATGAAGGCCCGCTGGATTGACCACTTTGCGCTGAGGCAGAAGGCACCGGAAACGAAAAAGAATGCGGGTATGAGGATGGAACAGATTCCGTAGACAGAAACAAGCATCTGCCCAAGGACAGTCAGAAAATTTCTGCCGGAAGAAGTTCCAAAATCAAGAATTCCTAGAAGAAGCGAAATGGAAAACAATGCTGCCGTTAAAAACAATGTGATGCCAGTGATTGTAGCAACAATACGTTCCTTTTTAGTCATTGCATAAACTCCAAAAAATAAAGGTACTAATAGATTATCGGAGTTTGCGGAAGTGATTTTTAGCAGTAAAGTTGCAAAAAAATGCCCTTGGATGTATACTATACTTGTGTCAGAATTGTATATTGTAGCAACGCCTATAGGCAACCTGGGTGACATAACTTACAGGGCTTTGGAAACTTTCAGGAATGTTGATGTGATTGCCGCGGAAGATACCCGGCATACGCTTCAGCTTCTGACTCATTTTGAGATAAGAAAGCCTCTTATAAGCTGCCGTTCCCAGAATGAACAGTTTGCTTCCGAAAAAATCATCAGGCTTCTTGATGAAGGACAGACAGTTGCCTATGCCAGTGATGCGGGAACTCCAGGAATAAGTGATCCAGGAGCAGTTCTGGCAGGACTTGCAAGAAAAGCGGGACACAAGGTCGTTCCTATTCCAGGGGCAAGCGCCTTTGCATCTCTTGCAAGTGTGGCTGGTGCTGGTGGAAAGACCCTTATTTTTGAGGGTTTTTTGTCTCCAAAGCCGGGGCGGAGAAGGAGCCGTCTGAGGGAACTTATGGCAACAGGAGATGCCATAATTCTTTATGAAAGTCCCTTCAGAATTGTTAAACTTTTAACGGATATTGCCGATATTGAAGAAGGGAGAAGGGTTGTTATTGGTCGTGAGCTGACAAAGCTTCATGAGGAGATAACGGATGGAACCGCCAAAGAGGTTCTTGAAGATTATAGTTCCAGGGCCAAGGTCCAGGGAGAGTTTGCTGTTTTTATTTCTGGCAATAAAAATGCTAAACTTTCAGAAGAATCTTCCGATAATATAAGCGAGGCTTAGTATGATGATAGACAAAGTTAATTATGTATCACCTGTGAACAACCTGCAGAACACAAAGCGTTCAAGCAATGTTGCAAATTCACAGAGGGCATCTGATGAAATCAGCGTTTCTGACGAAGCAAAGGCAATGGCTGAAGCTATGTTCATGAAACAGGTGTCTGATGAGACTCCGGATATTCGTCAGGACTTGGTGGAAAAGATTAAGCTTAAGATTCAGGATCCAAATTACCTCAATGAAGCAACAATAGCTGCTACAGCGGATCAGATTCTTAGCGCATACGGACTGTAATAAATTCCGTAGTCGTTTAAAGGGGATAAATAAGGGCGGAATTTCTTTCCGCTCTTTTTTTTTGCAATTCATTTCTAGGAAATCCACAGAACTGGAGCTCTGGCGGTTTCCGTAAGGATTATTATAATGGCAGATTTCATTTTCAAAATTTCACCGAATATTGTGCTTGGTTCATATACTGCAAATCGTCTTGGACAGTATGTTCTTGAATGGGGAACCAACTTCATGGTCATCATTGATCCCGTACTGAAGGAATCTGGGACTTCCGACAAGGTTCTTGGATCCCTCAAGGAAAAAAACGTTGACTATTTTGTTTTTGACGAAGTTCCCAACACAGCTGATACCGAAACTCTTGCCCAGGCGTTGAAACTGGCACAGAATGCCAAGGTCCACGGAATCATAGCAGTAGGAGGCGGAAGGGTTCTTTCTTTGGCAAAGGCTGTCTGTGCCCTTTATTATGAATCCTGCGGTGTATATGATTTCATTGACGACCAGCTTGTTCCGGGGAAGAAGATGCTTCCGCTTATCTGCGTGCCTACCACAAACCGTGACAGCTTCATTTTCACGGACAGGACAATGATCACTGATTCACGTTCCTCAAAGGTGAAGCTTATAAAGACTCAGAACGGACTTTGCCGGCTTGTTGTCTGGGATCCTAACCTTCAGATTGCCCTTACGGAAAAACAGGTTGAGATAATGGCTGTGGAAGCACTTGCCTTTGCAGTGGAAGGCTACCTGAGCCAGAAGGCCACATTCTTCAGCGACATGATCATCGAGAAAAGCGTCCAGCTCTTAAGCTATGCCCTTGATGGAGCTCCGTCACTTTCAATAACCACGCCGCAGGAAGTTCTTCTTGCCCAGGGTGGATGCATGGCGTCTTTAGGGGCTGCCTCAAGTTCTTTTGGTGCGACAAACCTTCTTTCAATAGCAATCAATTCGCGCTATAAGATTTCGCGTTCACTGACTACTGCAATACTCCTTCCTTACATGATTGAAGATGCTGCGACATTCAAGGCGGAAAAGCTTGCTACCCTTGCAAAACTCCTCAGGGCATGTGAAATGGATGCCAGTGCAGCGGAAGCCAGTGCTTCCCTTGCGGAATACGTGCGTCAGAAAATCGCAAAAGTCAACATTCCGGCTCGATTGAAGGACCTTTCCCTTTCAATAGAACAGCTTGCCCTTGCCGCCGAAGATGCAGGTGAACTTGATCTCATCAACAACCTTCAGCGCTCAATGACAACGGACGATCTGTTTGAGATCATCAAGAAAGCATACTGAAAAATTGCGGCCTGAGGAAAATCAAAAGTGATAGACCCGAATAAACTGTATCAACTGCAGCCTGGACAGAAAAGGCGCAAACTTGCCCTTACCTTTGGAGAACTTGAGCGTGACATTGCGGGAATTCCTGAACCTGGGATGGAATACAATTTTACGCGCATGACAAGGGAAGAGTATACAAAAACAGTTGCCCGCATTGTCCTTGAGGATCCCCAGCTCCCGTCAGAAACAGCCGTCGAATTGAAAAAGCTTCTGGATATGGAGCCTTTTGACGAGCGTCGTGTATGCAATTTTGCACGCAATTCGCTTCTTGCCCTAATCGGAACTTTCCCGGCAGAATGGGATCTTGTTATTGCTCCCCACAGCAGCGACAGACTTACTGTTGAAAAAAGAAATTTCTTCAAGGGTGTGAGTGTCTATGCGGAGGATATAAGAAGTCCTTTCAACATCGGTTCCATTTTCAGAACTGCGGAAGCCATGGGTTGTGAAAGCGTCTATATTTCCCCAAACTGCACCGATCCTTCCCAAAGCAAGGCCGTGAGAAGCGGTATGGGATGCATTGAGACTCTGGGCTATACAAGATGTTCCCTTGATGAGCTTCCGGAAGATAAACCGGTTTTTGTTCTTGAGACAGGCGGAACTCCAATCAGCGAATTTGAATTTCCGGATGAAGGAATAGTAATCATAGGTTCAGAAGAACTTGGTGTAAGTCCTGAAGCCTTGAAAAGAGCCAGCTATGGACGTGTCACCATTCCCATGACGGGGCTCAAGGCAAGCCTGAATGTTGGCGTTGCCTTTGGAATTCTGATGCAGGCCTGGGTTGAGGCATTGAGAAAACGAAATAAGTAGGATTATGAAAATCAGCGCTTGAAAGACGAAGACAGTCTTTCTGAAATGGTCTGGAACTGTTCTTCCGATGTGATTTCAAGAGAGGACAGGATTTCCGGATCGATCTGCTGGTAGTCGACACGGCCTTCCTCGTAGTGGGTCATCAAATCAGCCAGGTATATGATTTTTGCAAGCTGCCTTGAATCTTCTGGTGCATTTTCCGGATTATGGTGATATCTGAGAACGTCAATGATGACTTTAGGGAAATTCCATTTTTCAGCGATAAGTGCACCGATTTCCCCGTGGTTGCATCCTGCTACAAGGCTTTCAAAAATCTGCTTTGAGAAGCCCTTCCTTGAACAAATTTCATCCATCTTTGCAATTGTTTCCGGCTTTGTGTTTTCGAAAACAATTTTTCCCATATCATGGAGAAGTCCGCAGACATAACTGTCATCAATATCGGATTTAATTTTTTTGCTGAGGTTGCGGGCAAGATTGTAGGCGTAGAATCCAACCTGATAGCTGTGGTCCCAGAGTTTCTTGCTGGTATCCGAAGAATTTGCTACAAGATTTTCCATGGAACCGATGGAGAACAGAAGGTTTTTGATTCCGCGAAGTCCGGCATATTTTACGGCATCCTCAATGCTGTGGCATGGATGTGGAAGCATGTAGGCGGCGGAGTTGACCATTTTTAAAAGTTCACCAGTGAGGGAAACATCGTTTGAAATTTTCATTGCGATGTCGCTCATCTTGCTTGTAGGTGAATTTATAAGGTTGTTGATCTGCGTAATGTTCTCTGGGAAGTCAGGAAGACCCTCTATCTGGTTTGCGAATTCCTTTGTAATCGCAGAAATGTTTTCAGTTACTGACTGTGAGAGCGGAATGATGATTCGGTTGATTGTCTCACCGTTCTCACTGAGTATCTGGTAATTGTCTTCATTGAGCCCGAATTTTCTTAGGATCAGGATCATAATTACAAGACCAAGGCCGGCACCTTCCGATTCATCGATAAGGTGGGTGAATCCTTCCTCAACTGAAGTATACATCTGGGCACGGGTGATCTTGTCGTGGATTCTTTTATATTCATGCACAGTAAGTTCAGCCCTGTTG
>CALELJ010000189.1 GCA_937902445.1 uncultured Treponema sp.
CAAGGCCTGGTTCCATGTACGTTGATGCGGAAGAAGAGATCCGCCGCGTAGTTCCTCTTGTGGAGGCTATAAGAAGGCACAGCGACATTCCTGTTTCAATAGATACAAGAAAGCTTTCCGTGATGAAGGAAGCTTTCAATGCCGGTGCCGATATCCTCAACGACGTGTCCGCCCTTGAGGATGACGACGGGATGGCGGTTTTTTGTGCGGAAAAAGATATTCCGGTGATTCTTATGCACAAGAAGGGAATTCCTGTGACGATGCAGGATCATACTTCCTACGGAAACGTGTTTGAGGAAGTCAGTTCCTACCTTGAGGAAAGGGCGGAATATGCCATTTCATGCGGAATAAAAAAAGAAAAGATCATTGTGGATCCTGGTGTCGGCTTTGGTAAGGATCTTGAGGGCAACATCCAGCTCATAAAAAACTGCGGTTCCTTGTGTCATGGAAAGTATCCGGTGCTCATGGCTTTGTCGCGAAAGACATGCATAGGACAGATGACCGGCCGTGAGGTTGGGGAAAGGCTCTACGGAACTCTTGCTGCTGACATGGTTTCCGTCATGAACGGTGCCTTCATGGTCCGTGTCCATGATTGTGCGCCTTGCCTTGATACTTTTGCTGTGTTAAAATCTCTTCTATAAATTATGAATCAGTTTTCCACTTTATTGAAAATATATGACGGAATAAGACCTGTCCTTGACATCGGCATCCTTACGTTCCTTTTGTACAAGGTCTATCAGATCATAAGCCAGACAAACGCCGTTCAGATCATCAAGTCTGCAGTCATCGTGATAATAGCATATGCAGTTGCCGTGATCTTCCAGCTGAAGACCATGATGTGGATTTTCTCGACACTTGCTCCTGGACTTGTCCTCGTCTTTGCCATTGTCTTCCAGCCGGAACTTAGAAAAGTCTTTTTGAAGCTTGGACAGGGAAGATGGTTTACCGTTGGATCAAGGGCTAAGCACACCTACGTTGATTCCGTTCTGATTGCCGCAGAAATGCTTTCAAAGCAGAAAAGGGGAATGCTTGCCTGTTTTGTCCGCCATACAAAGGTCGACAATTTTCTTGA
>CALELJ010000190.1 GCA_937902445.1 uncultured Treponema sp.
GAGTCTTTACACCTTCCTTGTGTGCCTGTGCGATCATTGCCTTAAGGTGGTCGATGTGTGAGTGAACGTTTCCGTCGGAAACAAGACCCATAAGATGGAATGTAGAATTCTTGTCCTGAACATTCTTTACAAGCTTCTTCCAAGTTGCGCCTTCAAACATTGTTCCGGAAGAAATAGATTCACCTACAAGCTTGGCACCCTGAGCAAAAACACGACCACAACCGATTGCATTGTGACCAACTTCAGAGTTACCCATGTCGTCATCAGAAGGAAGACCAACTGCTGTTCCGTGAGCCTTAAGCTGAGTGTGTGGACAGTTCTTTGTAAACCAGTCAAGGTACTTCATCTTTGAAGCCTTTACTGCGTCTCCTTCTTCATACTTACCATATCCAACGCCGTCCATGATTACGAGGACAACAGGACCACGACGACCCTTCCAGTTAGGGTTCTTTTCCAAAGCGTGCATTGTGTCTGCCATATAAAATTGCTCCTACAAAATGATTTGCTGATTATTTTCTGCTAGAACTATAATGTTTTTTTCGTTTATTTACAATAAACCTTATTTTGCAAGCTGCTCTTTAAGTTTTTCCTGGCTCTTTATGTCTGCTCTTATGGAAGAAAGGGCAGAAAAAGCTTTTTCATTTCTTGATTTGTCAGCTACCTCTTCCATGAGTTGTTCCGCCTTGCTGTATTCTTCTTTTGCCTGGTAAATGAGGGCTGCATTGTAACCTGCTTCCCAGATGTTTTCCGTTTTGTACAGGTCAAGGAAAATTCTCTGTGCTGAATCAAGTGAACCGTTTTTGGCAAACTTAAGTGCGGTCTTCATGTCTGGATTTTTTTCCTTATCCTTCATCAGAGTGTATGAAATGTTTTCATAGTAAGGCTGGATTTTCTTTATGAATCCTCTGATGGATCCTGAAACCTGCCCTGTGGTCATGTCGTATACGGATGGCAATGCGTATTCATATTCACTTTCCGGAGATGTCTGTCTGATGTTGTCAGAGTAATGCTGAACGACACGTCCCGTTTCGGAATCGATGATTTCATACACAAGTGTAAAACCTACATGTTTTGAATATGTGTAATATCGCCTTTCACCTTTTTTTGTCTTTTCGACATGGCTTTCCCTGTCAATTTTGCATTCAAATCCCTGTATGTGGCCTGTTATGTAGATATCGCAGGGGGCTTTCTCATTGTCACGCAGTTTTTTCTCAACGACATGTGATGAAATAAGGTCAAAGTAGGCTTCTTCGGCAATGGCGGAATTAAGCTGGTCCGTAATGTAGTCAGCGATTCTTTTTGTTTCAGATTTCTCATTGTCCGGATTTCTGCCTGTCAAAATGATCGATATGATTGATACAAGGGCTCCATCTCTTTTTGCTTCCTGAAACGGAACTACTGCAATTGAACGTGCGCCTTCCAGATCCAGTTGTGCCGGTCTTTTTACGCGGGTTGAAATGGTTGTGGAACATCCGGAAAGAAAAAGGATAAAGATCGATAGGTAAAGGAAAATCTTTTTCATGTAAAAACCTCACTAATAAATTATATATGAAAAAATAAAAAAAAGAATCCTGTTTTACATAAAAACAGGATCCTTTAATCAGTTTTGCGATTCTTTGGGCAATACTTATTTTATTGCAAGCTTATTTAATTGCCGCATGGAATTCGGACCACGCAGGCGTGGTCTCAAGAATCAACTTGCCCGCAGTCCGCGGTCATTTTGCTTTCGCAAAAACATTGATTCTTGACGGTTTGGTAACCTATTTAATTGCAGCATGAAATTCCTGCAAGCTCTTAACACCACCTTTTCCTTCCTTGCTTGCTTCGATACCAAGTGCTGCGGCACGGGCTGCGGCAATTGTTGTAATGTATGGCACCTTGTACTTGAGGGCTGCCTTGCGGATTGCTTCTTCATCAGCAACTGCACCGCGGCGAACTGAAGGTGTGTTGATGCAGAGGCAAACTTCCTTGTTGAGGATAACATCCATTACATTTGGACGGCCTTCTGCAATCTTGTTAACCTTTTCACATGGAATGCCGTTTTCTGTGAAATACTTTGCAGTTCCTTCAGTAGCGATAAGTTCAAATCCGAGTGAAGAAAGCTTCTTTCCAACTTCAATGATCTGTTCCTTGAGGGCAACCTTGTCGCTGAGGGATACAAGAATCTTCTTCTTTTCTTCAGCCTTTGGTGCAGCAGGGAGTTCAGCTCCGGCGCCTTCCTGGCTCTTGAAATATGCGAGAGGGAAGCTGTCTGAAAGTCCAAGAACTTCACCTGTTGAACGCATTTCAGGTCCGAGGACTGGGTCAACGTTAGGGAATTTTGTGAATGGGAATACTGCTTCCTTTACACCGTGGTGTGGAATGTTCTTTTCTGTAAGCTTAAGGTCTGGCAAAGATTCACCCAGCATGAGGCGTGTTGCAAGGCGTGCCATCTGTGTGTTGCAGACTTTTGATACAAGCGGAACTGTGCGTGATGCGCGAGGGTTTGCTTCGATTACGAAAACCTTTCCGTCTTCGATAGCATACTGCATGTTCATGAGACCGCAGACGTGGAGGTTCTGTGCAATCTTTGTTGTGTATTCCTTGATTGTTGCAAGATTTTCCTTGCTGATTCCAACTGGAGGAATTACACAGGCAGAGTCACCTGAGTGGATACCTGCAAGCTCAATGTGTTCCATTACTGAAGGAATGAAAACTTCCTTTCCGTCTGAAAGTGCGTCTGATTCGCATTCAAGAGCGTTGTGGAGGAAGCGGTCCAAAAGCAGTGGGCGATCAGGAGTAACACCAACAGGAGTAACACCAA
>CALELJ010000191.1 GCA_937902445.1 uncultured Treponema sp.
ATGTTCTTCCATTTAAGTCTGTAATTTTTATTTTATCTCCTATTTGCTTTTAAATCAGTTGAATCCACCTGCAAGGTCGCGGAACTTTGGAACTGTGTCCCATATCTTTTTCAGTTCATGAAAATTCTCTTCAGGCTCAAGCATCAGTTCCGCAAGATCATCAAGTTCTTTGTACTGCTGTTCCGAAAGATCATAATTGCATTCTTCAAGATAACGGGGTTTATGCCAGAAGAAAATTTCATCATTCATCAGGGAATGAAAGTCAAAGAACATTCCCCAGAGAGCTGCCTTGATTCCGTAGGTAGGAGGGTTTGAGGCATGGCGGATCTGTCCGGTTTTAAAATTTCCTTTCCTGAGCCCAAGGTAGGCCTGTGCACCAAAGACGAATCTGTCACGGGAAAAATCAAATGGATCAAAGTCAATTTTTTCCTCGCAGCAATCGGCATCAGTCAAAATCCAGCGTCCTGATTTTTCATCAAACCATTCTGTTATCCAGTGGTCAAAGGCTGTCGTTCCGTCGGAAATGTATGGGGCAAATCCACTTCTTGCGCGGGCAGGAATTCCCTTTGCCTTTAATATCGATGCAAGAAGGATTGCCTGTTCACGGCAGCAGAGGTGCAGCTTGTCTTTTGTTTTTCTTTCAAGGCTGTAGTTTTTATCACGGCGGAGAAGCTCATGCATGATTGATCCTGCCGTATGAAACCTTTCGTTCTCAAAAAGCAATGCATCGAATGGAATTTCCGAAAGTTCAACCTCATCTGCACGGATTTCGTTCCTTGCATTTATTATTGCCACGGGATGAATTATCTGCCTGCGCTGAAGCAAAGCAAGCTCCCTCACATCATCGGTCAGATTCTTAGCAAAATTTTCATAAGGCCCAAGATAGGTAAAGGCACTTGTCTGTCTGTAAAAATCAAGAACGTCACTCATAGGGTTCTCCTGCATCTGGAATTTGATCTCATTCTAGTGCTTGAGAAAACATTCTTCCTGTCATTTTTAAACTTGTTTTGTCAGGTTGATTTTATGAGTGTAGTATATTGAAATACCGCTTCTGATTTGTTACTCACAACCGTGGCGAATTGACGCGCTTTCCCTGGTAGTACATTCAAAACTCTCTATTCATTTTCGATAGTTGAGCAGCATTTTATAAAGCTAGCAAAGGCAGCCCATGCTGTTGAGGATGATGCTTGCGGCGACTGTTGCGGCAGTCTCGGTACGCATGACGCGGCTGCCCATGCCAAGAAGGGTAAATCCCTTGTCTTTCATAAGCTGACGTTCCTTTGCGGTCCAGCCTCGCTCGCTGCCAATAGCGGCACATGCCCCGAAATCCACGTTGAAATCCAGTTTCCCGAGACTTGTCTCCGGCTCAATGTTGTCCAGGGCGCACAATGAAATTTTTTCGTGGCTTGTAGTTTTTATGTAATCAAGACAGTCTTTCAATGATTTATGGATGAACAGTTCCGGCACGTGGGTGCTTGCCGCCTGAACGGTTCCGTCGAGAAGCATTTTCGTACCCGCATCCGTAGTAGCAAGATCGCTGTCCAGGTAGGATTTTTCCGTAAGTTCCGTCTTTGTAAGATGGACCTCACAGACACCCAGGGCTGCCATGTCACGCAGAAGCCTCTTAAGCTGAATGGGGCGCGGAAAGCCGATGATCATTTTGAGCGGAAAAAGATTTTTGCCGTCCGTCTCTTCCTCAAAGTCAAACCAGATCTTTTCCCCGTCGATTTTCGTGATGGTTGCCTTGCCGGCCTTGCCACCGATGACACCGGCAGAAAAAGTCTCCCCTTCTTTTTTATGCAGAACCTTGATAAGATGCTGGCCACGTTCATCACGGGTGCTGAGAGGAGTTCCGATTTCTTCTTTGGTAAAAAGACAGATGTTCATTTTCCGGCGTTCCTTCAACTAGATGAACTTTCTGAGTTCCTGATGCTGAACCGTCTTTGTCTTTACGGCAACAATATAGGAACCGAACATTGCGGTAAGGGCATCAATTCCAGCTGCCATTGCGCAGATCAAAGGTGCCGCATTCTTGAGGAGAAGATATCCCGACTCAAAGTTGCGTCCATAGAGAAGGCACATGGCTGTAACTGCGATGAATGGACCTCCGCTTGGGAATCCCGCAAGAGAAAAGGAAAGAACAAAAGAAATTCCGCCAATCCAGAACATGTCGGAAACAGGAATACCCAGGCTCGAGTATGAACGGAGTATCAGGATAAAGCTGATGGTCTGAACCAAGGCAGCTCCTCCCCTTCCGAAGATCGAGAAAAGTGGATATGTGAATGCGTTGACCCTGCGGCGTATTCCAAGGCTTTCCTTTCCATGGCGAAGATGGAGTCCAAGGGCAAGGTTCGTGTCACCGCTGAAAAATGCCACAAGGAAAGGACAGATGCTTGCATAAAGAATCCTGTACGGATGCATTTCGTGGCAAAGAAGCCTGAGCACCAGAGGGTAGATCACAAAGGCGATTACGAGCAGTTCAACAAAAAGCATGACCACAAGGCCGTTGTATACTCCTGTCCTCAAGGTGGCAAGGAATTCAATGGTCCAGCGGAACATCAGCGCGATCATTCCAACTGCAAGTATTTCCGTAAAGAAAGTCATGACGATGTAGAAAACCTTGCTGAGGGAATCAAAAAGACCTATGGCTGTTTTGGACGCGTTCTTGTCACTTGCAGAACCTGCGCCCGCAAGGAAAGCAAAGACAAAGCATGGGAAAAGGTAAATTCCATCAACCATTGCCTCAAATCCCGAATAAGGGAAAATCTTTGTGATGAGTGTCTTCCATGTAAATGGAGAAATTTCTCCTACTTTTTCCGTTGTGATAGGAATTCTCGGAAGCTTGATGATGAGCGCCGAAACAAGCCCCAGAAGCATGAGTGCGAATGTCGAGGCAAGTATCACAAGAACAGTCCAGCGGAAGGTCCTGAACAGGAGTTTTTCATCGCGAAGCTTGAATCCGGCCACTGCAACTGAAAAGAAAAGCACCGGAACAACTGTATAGCGTCCGAAACGAATTACGAATTCAACGATAAAATCAAGGACAGCCCTGGACTGCATGCTTGAAGGCGGAATCAAAATAGCAAGGACAAGACCTGCGCCAATTCCAATTAAATATTTCAACCACAATTTCATGAATGCAATTATCTTTGTTTTCCACTGTTTTTGCAACCAAGTAGCCCCATGTAGTTCCGTCGCAGAAAAAACCGGAAAACAAGGCAAATCCTGAAACTTCCGAATTTTCCTATAGAATAAATTCTCATTCTGACTATACTTTAGTTTTAGTATGAAAGACTCTGCTAAAGCATTGCTGGTCCTGGAAAACGGCCAGATTTTTGAAGGTAAAAGTATAGGTGCCACCGGGGTTACCCTTGGAGAGGCAGTATTTACAACGGGTATGAACGGTTATCTTGAGACCCTTACTGACCCAAGCTACTACGGTCAGATTGTTACCCAGACTTTCCCACTCATCGGAAACTACGGTGTGATTCCAAAAGACTTCGAAAGTTCCGATGTCCATGTACGCGGATACATTGTCCGTTCAATGTGCGAAATTCCATCCAACTTCCGCTGTCAGCTTGATCTTGATTCCTTCCTTATGACAAAGAAAATCGTAGGTCTCTGCGACATCGACACAAGGGCCCTTACAAAGGTTCTCCGCGAAACAGGTGTCATGAACGCCATCATCGTCTCAGGGGACAGTGACGAGGCAAAAGAAATCTATGCCGCACTGGAAAATCCTGCGGAAAAAGCAAAGCTCCTTAAAAAAATCAAGGCATACAGGATTACGGAAGCTGTTGAAAGCGTTACCTGCAGCGCCGTAAAGATAGAAGAAAGTGCCGACGTTGTTTTCAAGGAAAGCGCTGAATACCGTTTTGTTCCTGTACGTTCAGACGGAACCAAGGTAAACGACCAGAAGGAAGCCATGAAGGACGGCAAGGGAAAGAATGTCGTTCTCTGGGATTTTGGAGCAAAGGCTAACATCCGCCGTGAACTTTTGAAGCGCGGACTAAGCGTAACTACAGTTTCCGGCAATGCGACAGCAAAGGAAATCCTTGACCTCAATCCAGACGGAATCATGCTTTCAAACGGACCTGGAGATCCAAAGGAAAACGTAAGGATCATCGCCGAGATAAAGAAGCTCATCAAGTCCGGCGTTCCTGTCTTTGGAATCTGCCTTGGACACCAGCTGCTTGCTTTGGCTTCAGGTGCAGATACGACAAAACTTAAGTATGGTCACCGCGGTGCAAACCAGCCGGTAAAGGATCTTGAAACTGGACGCGTCTACATTTCAAGCCAGAACCACGGATATGCCGTAAAGAACGAGACACTTCCAAAGGGAGCCCAGCTGAGTTTCATCAATACCAACGACGGAACCTGCGAGGGAATCACATACACGAAGTTCCCTGCATTCAGCGTTCAGTTCCATCCTGAGGCATGTTCCGGTCCTCTTGACACCAGTTTCCTCTTTGACAGATTCGTGGTCCTCATCAACAACCACGATGCCCTGAAAAACTACAGTCCAAAGTTCCATCACATCGATGCAATAAAGTTTTTCAAGTCAACTATCAGGAAAACAAAGACAAGAAAATAGAAACTACACAAGACTACATAGGGGAGGCAAACAATGCCACTTAATAAAGACATACACAAGGTGATGGTAATCGGTTCAGGTCCTATCATCATCGGACAGGCTGCGGAATTTGACTACGCAGGATCCCAGGCTTGCAAGGCCTTGAAGGAACAGGGACTTGAGGTTGTTCTTGTGAATTCAAACCCTGCCACTTTGATGACAGACCATGCCATGGCAGACCACATCTATATCGAACCTCTCATTCCTGAGACAATCCAGCGCATCATAGAAAAAGAGAAACCGGATTCAATCCTTTCTTCCCTCGGTGGACAGACGGGCCTTACACTCTGCATGGAGCTTGCAAAATCAGGCTTCCTCAAGGAACACAACGTTCGTCTTCTTGGAGCAAATCCTGAGACAATCGACAAGGCAGAAGACCGACAGATGTTCAAGGATACAATGGAAAGCATCGGCGAGCCTTGTATTCCGTCTAAGGTCGTTACAACCTATGAAGATGCATACGATTTTGTAAAGAATGTAATCGGATATCCTGCAATCATCCGCCCGGCCTTTACTCTCGGCGGAACAGGCGGTGGTATCGTGCACAACGACGAGGAAATGGATGAGATCGCACACAACGGTCTGCACCGTTCCCCAATCCACCAGATACTCGTTGAAAAATGTATTTCCGGCTGGAAGGAAATCGAATTTGAAGTAATGCGCGACAGTGCAGGAAACGTACTCACCGTTTGTTCAATGGAAAACTTTGACCCGGTCGGCGTGCATACAGGAGATTCCATCGTTATTGCTCCGGCAGTTACCTTGAGCGACAAGGAATACCAGATGCTCAGAACTGCAGCCTTGAACATCATTTCTTCTTTGGGAATGGAAGGCGGATGTAACTGTCAGTTTGCATTGAATCCCGACACATTTGAATACGCCGTAATCGAAGTTAACCCTCGTGTAAGCCGTTCTTCTTCACTGGCTTCAAAGGCAACAGGCTACCCGATCGCAAAGGTTGCAACCTTGATCGCCATCGGCTACACACTGGATGAAATTCCAAATGCCGTAACACAGAAGACAGCCGCATGTTTTGAACCTGTCCTTGATTACGTTGTCGTGAAGATGCCTAAGTTCCCGTTCGACAAATTCGTCTATGCAAAGCGCGACCTTGGTACACAGATGAAGGCTACAGGCGAAGTAATGGCAATCGGCCAGACTTTCGAACAGGCCATCATGAAGGCTGCCCGTGGAGCTGAAATCGGAGTTCAGTCATTGAACCTTAAGGTATTTGAAGAACTCAGCGATGAAGAAATCGAACGCCGTGTTGGTGAATGCACTGACCAGCGCATCTTTGCGATTTTCCAGGCAATCAAGAGAAACATCCTTTCCATCACACAGATCCACAGAATCACAAAAATCGATTTGTGGTTCCTTGCAAAACTTGAAAACCTTGCCAACATGGAAAAGGAATTCACAGGCGTAAAAAACGGAGACTGCCAGCTTACAACTGAACTTTACCGTGAGGCAAAAAATCTTGGTTACCCGGACAAGGTGATCGAGCAGATGACAGGCGTAAAAATCGTCGGTGCAGGCGGAATCCTCAAGGAAGCAAAGCAGGCCGCTAAACTTGTAAAGGCAGGAAAACTTGCCCACATTCCGGCAAGCTACAAGATGGTTGATACCTGTGCAGGTGAATTCAATGCTGAAACACCTTACTTCTACGCAACCTATGATGCTGAAAATGAAGCCCAGGAATTCCTCGCTCAGCTTGATGAAAAAAGAAACAGCGCGGAAATAAATGATGCCGCCGCAATCCTTGCAAAACTTTCAAAGGGTTCTGACAATGCTGAACTCAAGGAAGCCGCAGACAAGGTCATCGCACTTTCAAAAGAAAAGAAGTCTAAGGGAACAATCATCGTTCTCGGCTCAGGTCCTATCCGCATCGGACAGGGAATTGAATTCGACTATGCCTCAGTTCAGTGTGTCTGGGCCTTGAAGCGCCTTGGCTACGATGTTGTTACAATCAACAACAACCCTGAGACAGTCTCAACTGACTTTGACACATCAGACAGACTTTACTTTGAACCTCTTACACCGGAAGATGTAATGAGCGTAATCAATACAGAAAAGCCTATCGGTGTCGTTGTTGCATTCGGTGGTGGAACAGCCATCAAACTTGCAAACTTCCTTGCCGACCAGGGAATCAGAATCCTCGGAACAAGCGCAGATGCCATCGACCTTGCAGAAGACCGCGAAAGATTCGATGAGCTTTGTGAAAAACTGGACATCAAGCGCCCTAAGGGACTTACAGTCCTTACAGAAAAAGAAGCCCTGGAAGCAACAGCAAAACTTGGCTACCCTGTTCTCCTGAGACCTTCATACGTTCTTGGCGGACAGAACATGATCATCGCCTTCAACGACGACGACGTTAAGGAATACATGAAGATCATCCTTGCCCAGGGAATTGAAAATCCTATTTTGATCGACCAGTACAAGATGGGTATCGAACTTGAGGTTGACGCAATCTGTGACGGAAAGGACATCCTCATTCCTGGAATCATGGAACACATTGAACGCACGGGAATCCACTCTGGAGACTCCATCGCAGTTTACCCAAGCTGGAACCTCAACGACATCCTCCGCGAAAAAATCATCAAACAGTCCCGTGAGCTCGCCCTTGCACTCGGAACAAAGGGACTTGTAAACATCCAGTACTTGATCTTCAACAACGACCTTTACATCATTGAGGTCAACCCTCGTTCAAGCCGTACAGTTCCTTACATCTCAAAGGTTACCGGCGTTCCAATGGTTGAACTTGCAGTACGCGCAATGCTCGGAGAACGTGTAAAGGATATGGGATATGGAACAGGCCTTTACAGACTTCCTCCTTACTTTGCCGTCAAGGTTCCTGTGTTCAGCTTTGAAAAACTCATGGACGTCGACACCCACCTTGGACCTGAAATGAAATCTACAGGTGAAGTTCTTGGCATCGCATCGACCCGTGAGGAGGCAATCTTCAAGGGACTCATCGGAGCCGGCTACAACATGAAACGTTCCGGCGGTGTTCTGTTCTCTGTCAGAAAAACAGACCGCTACGAAATTCCAGACCTTGCAAGAAAATTTTACGACATGGGCTTCAAGCTTTATGCAACTGAAGGAAATGCGGAGACATTGCGCGACTTTGGAATGGAAGTTGAAGTTGTAAACAAGATCCGTGAAAATCCGGATGACAACATCATCACATTGATGGACAGCGGAAAAATCGACTACGTTATTTCCACATCGGCAAAGGGACGCGATCCTCACGCAGATTCTGTCCGCATGAGACGCCACGCAGTTGAACGCGACATTCCTTGCCTTACTGCAATCGATACAGCCAACGCCATCGCAGACTGTCTCATGTCAAAATACAGCGCCGAAAACGTTGAGCTCATTGACATCAACAACCTGCGCACTTCCAAGCAGACCATCAGATTCTCAAAGATGTCGGCCACCGGAAACGACTTCATCATCATCGACACAAGGGAACAGTACATCAACAATCCTGGTGGACTTGCAGTACGCCTTTGCAACCGCCGCGACGGAATTGGCGCAGACTCCCTTGTACTCGTCGGCAAATCGGACAAGGCCGATGCAAGCATGAGGTTCTTCAACCAGGACGGATCGGAAGGCCAGATGGCAGGAAACGCCACTCGCTGTGTCGCAAAGTACCTGTATGACAACAACATCGGTGGAATCGCAGACAGACACAACAAGAACGAAACTACCGCCGAGATTACACTCAAGACAAGAGCCGGAATCAAGAAGCTCAAGATCTACAAGCTTGCGGGAAAAACAAACACCGTATCTGTAAACATGGGCTATCCTGAATTCGATCCTGCAAAGATTCCTACAACACTTAAGGCAGATCAGGTGAAGCTCTTTGACTTCAAGGCAATCGTCAATAGAAAGCTTCCCGTTGGCGGAAAAGACTACTATGTCACATGCGTCAACTTCGGAAATCCTCACTGTGTTGTGTTCTGCGACTTTGTGGACAAGGTTCCTCTTTCGGAAATCGGTCCGCAGTTTGAAAACAACAAGGTGTTCCCTGAAAGAATCAACACTGAGTTTGTCCGTGTCGTAGGACCAAATGAACTCAAGATGAGGACCTGGGAACGCGGAAACGGTGAAACTCCAGCTTGTGGAACCGGTGCCTGTGCCGCTGTTGTGGCAGCTGTACTCAACGGCTACTGCAAGATGAATGAAAACATCACCGTTGAGGTTCGCGGCGGAAAGCTTACCGTAATGTACGACGGCAAGGATGTATTCCTCAGCGGATCAACGGACATGCTTTATTCAGGCGAAGTAGAAATCTAAAATAACAGTAGACCTGCATTGGGCGCTTCATCAGAAGCGCCCTTTTTTCTTAGCAAAAACGTAATATAATATACGGCATGAAGAAACTTCTTGCTGCCATAAACCTCCTTGTTTTCTCTCTTCTTCCCTGCGCCGCGGAAAAAATTCCTTTCCGGTACACCACTGAAATTTCGACGACAGTCCTTCCGATTGAATGGAACGAAAGATGGTTTGGCCAGCAATCTTCCTATGAATACAACCACGGCATAGCACGGATAGCCTGCTTCATGTCTGCCATAGCCTATGATGAGAGCATGCTTAAGGATAACTACCGTTTGTTAGGCATAAATGAAAAGGACATGGAACTCCATTACAACGTGGATTACAGCGATTCACTGTGGGGAAACGACCAGTGCGCCTTCAGTCTTGCCTCAAAAGAGATCTCCAGCACCAGTGGAAAACGAACATTAGTTTTGCTAAATATCCGAGGAACTCCCCTTGTCGCTAACGAATGGTTGTCAAACCTCAATATCAATGACAGTTCAAAGACCGAAGACTCCATCCATAAAGGATTCGGAAGAGCCGCATCGATCATCCATACTGCCCTAATCTCCTACCTGCTGCGCCACCGGATAGACCCTACGGATTCCTACATCCTCATAACAGGACACAGCCGTGGAGCCGCAGTCTCAAACCTGCTTGCCGACTATCTTCTTAAGGATGATTTTTTCAGACCCGGAAACTGCTACGTCTACACTTTTGCATCCCCAAACGTAACTACAAATACCGAGGCCTTTGACACAAAGTACGGATTCGTCTGGAACATCGTCAACGCTGAAGACATTGTTCCGACAGTCCCATTTTTCCGCGACAACTGGCACTTCATAAAATTCGGAAACATACTGTGCCTGCCAAACTACACCAACATGGACCAAAAAACCTATGAGGAAGAAATCCTTCCAAAGGTAAACAGATACTATGATGATTTTTTCAACCGGAATTATTGTCCGATGTACACAGGTCCATTTGTTCCGGCTTTGACCACCAGAGTCATGAGCAGTTTTGTCAGCAATGTCGAGACATTCTACTCAGGGGTTTCAGGACTCCACGGAAGAGCCGTCAACCTGATGTCAAAAATATTTCCACCGATAGAAACCGTTTCCGAAAAAGCAAAGGAAAAAGCCAGGTCTTCTTCATCATCGAGAATTGAAAGAACCATGGACCGACTGACTGACGGACACACGCAGTACATAAAGACTGCCTTCGGTGACATGCACCAGATAGAAACATACCTTTCCTTCATGCTGAGCCTTGACGGACAGGAATCATTTTCCAAAACCGGATACACCATTGTGATCATCGAAGGCGCCATGGAGGCCGCAGTATTTGATTCAGAAAACCAGGTATTGCTCCGCATCATCGACGGAATCGTAAGCGCAGAAAACCAGAAACTTCCTCTCGTAGCCGTCCCGACACTTGGAAAAAAAATCCTCGTAGGCGTACCGTCCAATATGGATTTCGAAATGGTCGTAACGGACACGGCAGTCATCCCATCTCCAATGCCAGTCTGGCTTGAGCATTTCAATTCAGCAGGAATCTATCAGGGCTCCACGGAACCGCAGAAACTTTACCTCAGCCGCAGCCGTGGATACAGATTTAAAATCGGAAAGGAAACCCACAGCAAACCTGGAGTCCGCGAGGAAAAACTTTCATACAGACAGATGAAACCTTATCTGGAACAGGCGGACCTTAAGGCAGAATCAGAAATAAAATTCGAGCGGGAATTTGCGTTCAGCACAAACATGGAATTCTCAGGCGGAATACATTATGGCATTCCTTTAGTTTACGGAACTGCCCTTGCATTTCACAACCCTTCAAAATTCAACACCGGATTCGACATTGCCCTTGGTGCAGGACATCAGTTCAAATTGTACAGACGGTTCCTTATGGACACGGAAATTCTTGCAAAGGCATCGATAATGACTCCGGGAGCTGATGTGGATGAGGCATTAAACCTGACACCAGAAATCCGCCTCAGCCTTTCGAGAATTTCATTCAGGTCTTCAAGGGTTTTCATTGCCGCCGCATTTGATTTTCATATAGATGGATTCAATGACTGTGCATTCGATTCAAGTGCAAGAAAAAGAACTTTCACGCCTTCCGATGACAAAAAATCTTTCCAGGTCTACCCTTCATTTCAGATGGGCATCAAATTCTGATTCACACGGAACTTTCATTGCGATAGTAGACTGCCTTGTATGTTCCGCTTATGGAAAAACCGGCTTTTCTATAGGCACCGAGGGCATTGAGATTTTCCTGCCTGACAAGCAATGTGGCCTTTCGACCAACTTTCTGTGCAAGAAGCGCAACCGTATTCACAAGGGAACTGGCATATCCCTTGCATCTATGGGCTTCAGCCGTAAAGACTCCGGAAATCTGAATGATCCTGCTTGAATACAGATTTATGTTTGCCTTGGCAAAAATTTCTGTTTCCGTTCCGGCGCCATAGACGAGATTGTTTTTCAATGCCTTTGCAAGATTCATTCTTTCAAGAGGGAGGTTTATTTCCTTCCATGCAGGCAGAACTTCCTCGGCGACGAAACTGCACTGCAAGGGCATCAAAGCCTCCTCATCTCCATTGCCGCAAAGAAAGACACGAACCTGTGGCTTGATGTAAATCTTGTCCATATATTCCATAAGGAACATGTTCCGCTCGTCTATCTGTTCAGCCCGTGAGTCAAGAATTTTCTGCAGATTCAGGACCGTGCTTTCTTCCCCATGAACGCAGAAAACTTTTCTGTCTTTTAGAAAATCAACGATGGCGGATTGTATTTCCTCCGTCCATTTTGGAACACAACAGACGAAAGACTTTCCCCTGGAATAGGAGAAAACAGCTTTTGTTGTTTTTCCAACAAGAGCATATACGCTCTCATCTTCTGAAAGAATTTTCTCATAGAGAGTCACATTGAATTTTTCATAGGGCAGCACAAATTTCTCAAGCTGGCTGAAGAGTTCCGGCTGAGAGGATGCCTGTACAAGGCTCAGGGACATTCTTTATTTTCTTTCCTTGACAAGTACGTTTGAATATCCGTTTTCAGCAAGTTTCTTTAAAACTGACTGAACATCAGCACCATCAACCTTTATCACGGAAACCCTCGATTTTCCCTCAGACTTCTGTATCGCCACATTCTTGATTTTTGTCTTTGCAACTTTACCTGCAAATTCCCTGGCATTTTTTTCATCTGAGAATGAAGCAAGCTGAACGTCGTACAGCACGCCTTTCTTTACCTGAATTTTCTTTGTAGATGAAGAAGATGGCTGGGCACCTTTTGATTTTTCAAGCGGAATATTCTGGGCCTTTTTTGCCGATACCGCGCTCTGCTTTGTGTTCGGTCCCATTTTGACGATATGGATTTTTACCTTGGCGGTACCAGTCTTGATCATCCCCAGTTTGGATGCGGCACCTTTGGAAAGGTCTGCCTCACGGCCTGCGACAAAAGGTCCTCTGTCGTTTACGCGCACATCTACGCTCTTTCCGTTGGCAAGGTTTGTGACACGGATCACAGTGTTGAAGGGCAAAGTTTTGTGGGCACATGTCATGGCATACATGTTGAAAATCTCGCCATTGGCTGTCTTGCGGCCATGGAATTTTTCCGCGTAGTAGGATACGACAGCCTGGTCCTTGTAAAGCTCAAGGGAATGAACATTTGCCGAAAACAAAAAAAATACCGGCAGCAACATTATGATAAACTTCTTCATATTGTTATTGTCGGTATTTTTACAGTCAAGATTGAATACTACTTTGCAGCTCCGCCTGAAACACTAAGCAAGCCTATACAAGAATTGCGCATGCAATTCTTGGGGCGAAAGTTATAACAGGCACGGGCATCCAGGGAGCAAATGCTTTCGCCCAGGATCCCTGAGCCTGTCGAAGGGCCCGCTAAATGCAAGCAACTGCAGGATGCTTCGACTGCGCTCAGCAATCCTGCGCATGTGTAAGGACCCCTGAGCGAAGTCGAAGGGCCCCTTAAAACAACCAGCGCAGCCAGCTTTTCAACTATTTCTTGAGGAGAGCTGCAAATGGATTGTATGTTTCGCCGTCATCATCATCGCGGTGTGACGACATGTATTCAGCAGCATTGTCCTGTTCTTCGTTTGAAACTACTGTGCTCAAAGAAATGCGCTTTTCTTCTGTATCAATCTTTTCGATGATAACGTCGATGGCATCACCAGGATTGAAAACCTTCTTGAGGTTTGTATTGCGTTCAACATTGAGTTTTGAAACGTGAACGAGACCGTCAACACCGTCTGCAAGATTTACGAACACACCAAAGTCTGCGACGCGGCTGATCTTTCCTTCAATCTTGTCTCCAACGCTGAACTTGTCTGCAACTGAATCCCATGGATCTGCCTCAAGTTCCTTTGTTGAAAGAGAAACGCGTTCGTGCTTCCAGTCTGCCTTGATGATCTTTGCTGTGATTTCCTGACCAACTTCGAGAACATCTGCAACGCTGCTTACACGTGTACGGCTGATTTCAGAAACAGGAAGAAGTGCCTGGAATCCGTTGAGATCGATGAATGCACCATAGGATTCAATTGACTTTACAGTTCCTTTGACTGTCATTCCAACAGTGTATTTTTCAGCAAGGGAAGCAAGCTCAGCATTTGCCTGTTCCTCAAGAAGAACGCGGTTTGAAACTACGATGTTCTTTCCTTCATTCTTAAATTCAGTGATCTTGAATGAAAGGTGCTGGCCAACATATTCAGAAGGCTCCTTGCGCTGGCGGTAACCCATCTGGCTGTAAGGACAGAAAGCGCGTGTAGTTCCGAGCATTACTTCGAAACCGCCCTTGATTTCACCCTTTACAGTTCCTTCAACAGGAATGCCGTTCTTATATGCATTCTCAAATACTGAATTATCACCCTTTGAAGAGCTTCCGGCGATCTTTGTCGTAAAGTGGAGTTCTTCGTGCTTTCCACCAACAAAGTAAACCTTTATCCTGTCGCCTTCCTTTACTGTTACGTTTCCGTCTGCATCCTTGAAATCTGCAGCATCTACAAATCCTTCGCTTTTAAGGCCAAGGTCGATGAAAACTGTGTCACCGCTGATTGCGACAACTGTAGTCTCTACAAGCTGTCCTGGTTCATATAATCTTTTCATTATGATTTCCTTTGGTACGATTTAGAATAGTGATGTCATTATAGAGGTTATTGGAACTAATGTCATCCGTCATGAAGGGGAACCTGCATCAAAGCAATCCGTATACTTCCTGCTTGTGCCGTGTTCCAATCTGGTGGAGGACCTGGGCAAGAGGCATGTCAGGATTTTTTCCACGGAACTCCTTCAGGTCCACGCTGAATCTGCCCATGGAAAAGTGATTGAAAAGATAGACTTTTTCCCACATGGAACTTGTTCCGTAGGCATTTTTCAGCTCATCTCTGTATCCTGGGAAGACGCCGCCTTTTTTAAGCTCACTGTGGCCCACAAGCCAAAGCTGGGCATCCATTCCAAGCCCCATGTGAAGTTTTGCCGTGATCTGGGCGCTCCTGATCTGACTTGATTCTATCAGATCCCTGATTTCAGGCCCCCCGAGTTTTGCAAGATCCTTCAGCTGCTTTGTCTTTGCCGTATGAACCGGTGTCTTGTTCATGATGATGGTTTTTTTTCTGAAGTCCATTTCAAGCTCAGAATTCCTGCGGAAGAAATTTTCTGCCACCATTCCGCTCTTTCCGACAAAATACCGGTTGTTTTTTGAAAGCTGCTCGTCCTTGCCGGGGTTGTCTCCTATTACAATCAGGTTGATTTCATCATCCTTCGTAATGTCATCATAGGATCTGTTGAACACTATGGAAGTTTCCACATTGTAATCTGTACCCGCCAGCTGCTGCTGAAGTGGCAACAGTTTAGGTGACAGTTTGTTCCATTCATCGCATAGACTTCTGTACTCATCACGAAACTGTGTAAAAGCCTCCCACTGACCTTCTGTCATCTGTTCTGTCTCCCTGTTCATAAAAAATGGGTACAGAATCTGCACCCATAAAAATCAAATTTACACCTAAATCTGTACCCAAACCATCACCGCATTTCGTGGCGCGGAAGTGACAGAATTTGTCTTGCCATGGTCGAATCAGGATCCCTGAGCCCCGTCGAAGGGCCCGCTAAATGCAAGCAACTTCAGGATGCTTCGACTGCGCTCAGCAAACCTGAAACACTAAGCAAGCCTATACAAGAATTGCGCATGCAATTCTTGGGGCGAA
>CALELJ010000192.1 GCA_937902445.1 uncultured Treponema sp.
CGGCCAATGTGATACTTGGCAAGGCAAACCCAAGCGGAAAACTTTCGATTACGGTTGCAAAGAAAGTAGAAGATTATCCATCAACAGCAGGTTTCAATACGGGGCTCGACAGCATCTATCTTGAAGACATTTATGTGGGCTACAGATATTTCAATACTTTTGCTAAGGAAAAAATTCTTTATCCATTTGGTTTTGGTTTGAGCTATACAACTTTCAGCGTGGAATTCTCAAAGGCAAAATTCAATGGAAAAGAAATTTCAGTCAAGGCTCTCGTGCGCAATACGGGCAGTGTCGCTGGCAAGGAAGTTGTTCAGCTTTATGTTTCATGCCCTCAGGGAAAACTTGGCAAGGCTGAACGTGAACTTGCGGCTTTCATCAAGACTGAACTTCTTCAGCCGGGAGCGGAAGAACTTGTGGAACTTTCCTTCAATATTGAAAACCACGCTTCCTACGATGACAGCGGTGTTACAGGAAATGCTTTCTGCAAGGTTCTTGAAGCAGGCAAATATTTTGTCTACGGCGGAACTGATTCCTTGAGCGCTTCCCTTGTTCAGTTTGAGGAAAGTGACTGCATTGAGCTTGCCGAAACTTCTGTTGTTGAAAAACTTACTTCTGCTCTGGCACCTGTCGTTGAATTTGACCGCATGAAAAATGACGGCGGCAAGGTTTCGATGGAAAAAACTCCGGTAAGAAAATATGACCTCAGGAAACGCATTGAAGATTCGATTCCGGCTGAGATTCCATACACCGGAGACAAGGGAATAAAATTCCTTGACGTAAAATCGGATCCTGCAAAACTGGATGCCTTCATTGCCCAGCTTGACGACAACATGCTCATGACCCTTTGCCGCGGTGAAGGCATGATGAGCCGCAAAACTGTTCCGGGACTTGCAAGCGCCATGGGTGGTTTAAGCGAAGACCTCTACCAGTTTGGAATTCCTGTCGCAGGTTGTGCCGACGGTCCAAGCGGAATCCGTATGGACACCGGTACGGAAGCAAACCTCATGCCTATCGGAACCCTCCTTGCCTGCTCATGGAACCTTGACCTTGTAAAGGAACTGATGGAATTCGAAGGCGATGAACTTGTGGAAAACAAAATCGACACCTGCCTTGGACCTGGAATCAACATTCAGCGCAATCCACTTTGCGGACGCAATTTTGAATACTTCTCGGAAGATCCTTTGCTTACCGGTGCCATGACCTGTACGATTCTCGACGGAATTCAAAGCCGCGGTGTATGGCCTACAGTCAAGCACTTTGCCTGCAACAACCGCGAAAACGGCAGACGCATGAACAACGCCATTGTTTCGGAAAGGGCATTGCGTGAGATCTACCTTGCACCATTCGAGATGGCAGTAAAGAAGGGCAGAGCAAAATCCATCATGTCCAGCTACAATCTGATCAACGGTGTGCAGGCGGCAAGCAACTACGAGCTTTGTCAGACGATTCTTCGCGAGGACTGGAAGTATGAAGGTCTTGTGATGACAGACTGGTGGGCAACGGTAAACGATTGTGTCGAAGGTGGAGACAGCGATGTTGAGCAGGTGTCCCAGATGATCCGTTCAAGAAATGACGTCTACATGATCTGCCAGAATGACAATGCGGAAAAGGATGGCAACGGCGACGACCTTAGGGAAGCTCTTGCCAGCGGAAAAATCAAGCGCAGTGAAATCCAGCGTTGTGCCCGGGATGTTGTTGCTTTCATGATCAATACAAAAGTTTCCGAACGTCCTCTCCGCGGTCTCAACGATGTTCCGGGATTTGTGTCAAAGCTTGAAAAGCAGCCTGAAGGTCAGCTTGCTTACGGTGAGGACATCAAGTTCATGAAAGACGGAACCACTAAATGCTGGATAGAAATTGCCGAGGATGACGTATACAACTTTCTTGCGAAATTCCGTAAGGAGTCAGACGGAACTGTTTCACAGTCCGTGTGCAACCTGAACATCGACGGTGAAAATGCCGTGTCCCTCAACTGCCGTACGACTGAAGGCAGGTCAGAAGGTGCCATCATGGGACTCCTGAAGCTTACTAAGGGTGTCTATGAGGTGGAACTTGTCCACACCAAACCTGGCATTGAGATTGAGTATGTGGGATTTTCAAGAAAGATCACAACTTCAACAGGGATGAGATATTTCCGTGACTACGGTGAACCTGAGGTTGCGCATCCAAGATTTGCACAGAAAAGAAAGAAGCGTGTAGACCACTGACACCCAGGATCCCTGAGCAGCGTCGAAGGGTCCGGCAAAAGAATGACAGGGTGCTTCGACTGCGCTCAGCAACCCTGCACTGCGCTCAGCAACCCTGCACTGGCTAAGGCACGGTGAGCTTGTCGAACCGTCCGACAGTCTGCAGGAGAATGCCTATTCCTTTTTACTTCTGTTGAGCACAGGGCGGGCTACTTTTACATTGAAGAACTCGATGAGAGGTCCCATGAAGAATGCGGTGATGATTGTTCCGATTCCGGCGATGGTAGGAACTTCACTGATCTTGTGTCCTGCAATTACAAAAATCAGACATCCGACAATGACGCACACAAGGTCTGTACAGATTCTTATGTACTTGAATTTCCACAGTTTCCATTTTTCCGCCATTGTGATTGCGACGGCGTCATAGGTTGAAACACCAAGATCAGCTGTCATGTAGAATGCGGAACCAAAGCATATGACGACAACCGCGATGATAAGCGATGCAAAGCGGAAGACCATTGATGGTTCCGGGAAAGTCTTCATGAAAAACTCATAGGAAAACTGCGTGATATATCCAAGAAGGAACATGTTGATGAATGTTGCAAGGCCGATGTTCTTTCTATAGAAAATCAGGCTGAATGCAAGAAGGATGATGTTGACGATCGTGTAGAGAGTTCCAAACTGGATTGGAATGAGTGCATCAAGTCCTGCCATGAATGACTGGAAAGGATCTACTCCAAGGGCAGCCAATTTGAAAAGTCCTACGCTGATGGCACAGATGATTACACCAAAAAGTGACATGAAAATTCTTCTAACTAACATAAGTACTCCTATCTCAATTATACAATAGCATTTGTCTTTCTGCGGAAAAAAAGTGAATAAATTTAATTTATATTTGTGTTATCAAAAATTGTCCCTTATAATTAATTAACATCTTTTTAATAATTTAAGGGCCAGAAAAATGGTAGTAACAGAACTTCTTGAGCGAAATGCAAAACTTTACGGCGATGAAGTTGCCCTTGTGGAACTCAATCCCGAAGAAAAAGATAACCGTCGTGTTACCTGGAAAGAATTTGATTTAATAGAAAGCGATAAAACCGATCCATACCGCCGTGAGATTACCTGGAGCGTTTTTGATGAAAAGGCAAACCGTTTTGCCAACATGCTCATTTCACGCGGAATCAAAAAAGGCGACAAGGTTGCCGTAATCATGTACAACTGCCTTGAGTGGCTTCCTATTTATTTTGGAATTTTAAAAACCGGAGCCATTGCAGTTCCGTTTAACTTCAGATATGACGCAGATGAAATCCTCTATTGTGCTGAACTTGCGGAAGTTGATGTAATTGTTTTCAGCTCATCATTTATTGGACGCATCGAGCAGAATGTTGAGAAACTCCGCAAAGGTCGCCTTCTCATCTATTACGGTGACGGATGTCCAAGTTTTGCCGAAAGTTACCGTGAGCTTGTAGCCGACTGTTCAAGCAAGGCTCCTGAAATCAAGATTACGGAAGAAGATGACGGTGCAATTTATTTTTCAAGCGGAACAACAGGATTCCCGAAAGCAATCCTTCATAAGCATCTGTCATTGATTCAGGCTGCTGAAATGGAACAGAAGCATCATGAGACTGGACGGGGTGACGTGTTCCTCTGCATTCCGCCTTTATATCATACTGGTGCAAAATTCCACTGGATGGGGTCTCTGGTTGCAGGTTCAAAAGCAGTTCTCCTCAAGGGGACTAAACCGCATGTGATTCTTGATGCCATGTCAAAGGAAAAATGTACGATCGCGTGGCTTCTTGTACCTTGGGCTCAGGACATTCTGGACAGCCTTGACAACGGTTCCCTCAAGCTTAAGGATTATGAACTTTCACAGTGGCGCCTCATGCATATCGGTGCCCAGCCGGTTCCGCCTTCCCTGATTAAAAGATGGAAGGATTATTTCCCGGATCATAAATACGATACGAACTATGGACTTTCGGAATCTACAGGTCCTGGATGCGTTCACCTTGGCATGGAAAACATCCACAAGGTTGGTGCCATCGGTGTTCCGGGGTATCGCTGGGAATGCAAGATCGTTGATGAAAATGGAAATCCTGTAAAGCAGGGTGATGTTGGTGAACTTTGCGTAAAGGGTCCTGGTGTCATGACCTGCTACTACCGCAATGAGGAAGCAACAAAGGAATGCCTTAAGGACGGCTGGCTTTATACAGGCGATATGGCCATGCAGGATGAGGACGGATTCTATTTCCTTGTTGACCGCAAGAAGGATGTGATTGTTTCCGGTGGTGAAAACCTTTATCCGGTTCAGATAGAAGATTTCATCCGCAAGAATGACAAGGTCAAGGATGTTGCCGTAATCGGACTTGCAGACCGTCGTCTTGGAGAAAAGGCTGTTGCCATCATTGAAGTAAAAGACGGAATGACTTTGTCCCTTGAAGAAATCACTGAATTCTGTGAGACAATGCCACGCTACAAGAGGCCTAAGGAATTCATCTTTGCAGAAATTCCGCGCAATGCCACAGGAAAAATTGAAAAGCCAAAGCTCCGTAAAATGTACGGCGCAGATAAATTAGTTGAACAGGAAAACAGAGGTTAGATTTTTATCTAATAACTGACGAAAATAAATATTATTTTAGAATCCGTGTGGGACGCAGATGTGAAGGGTAAGGAGGGACCCGCCAAAAAGACTCAACGCTTTTGGGATTGAAGCGGGAGGTTATCCATTGCCCTTCACATCGTCGCTGGGGCCCACATGGATTCGTAGGATTTTATATGATTAAACTTTTTATTTTAGTAGTTTACTTTGCAGTGCTTGTTGCCATCGGTCTTTACTGCCGCAAGCATTCCACTGATGTAAACGGATTTGTACTCGGTGGCCGTTCCGTTGGTCCATGGCTCACGGCTTTTGCTTACGGTACATCCTATTTCAGTGCCGTCGTTTTCGTAGGCTATGCAGGTCAGTTTGGCTGGCGTTACGGAATCTCTGCAACCTGGGCCGGAATCGGTAACGCCATCATTGGTTCCCTCATGGCCTGGGTTGTCCTTGGCCGGCGAACAAGAATCATGACCCAGCACCTGGACAGCGCAACAATGCCACAGTTCTTTGGCCGCCGTTTCAATTCCGCAGCATTAAAGATCTATGCTTCCGTAATCATCTTCATCTTCCTCATTCCATATACGGCTTCCCTTTACAATGGACTTTCGCGCCTCTTTGGAATGGCATTCAACATTGACTATTCAGTCTGCATCATCCTTATGGCTGTCCTTACTGCCATCTATGTTATTGCAGGCGGTTACATGGCGACAGCAATCAATGACTTTATCCAGGGAATCATCATGCTTGTTGGCATCAGCGTAATCATTGCAGCCGTCCTCATGTCAAAGGGTGGATTCATGGCAGCCCTTGATGGTCTTGCACGCATTGAGGATGCAAAGGTCGCAACAACTCCTGGAATTTTTGCAAGCTTCTTTGGTCCTGATCCACTTAATCTTTTCTTTGTTGTAATCCTTACTTCCCTTGGAACATGGGGACTTCCACAGATGGTTCAGAAGTTCTACGCAATCAAGAATGAGGAATCCATCAAGAAGGGTACGATCATCAGCACAATCTTTGCTTTTGTCGTTGCTGGCGGATGCTACTTCCTTGGCGGATTCGGCCGTCTTTTTTCCGACATCCTTAATGTAGGTCCTAATGGTGTTCCAGCAGGCGGATTCGATTCGATCATTCCGGCTATGCTTTCTACATTGAGTCCTGTTCTCATCGCTCTTGTTGTAATTCTTGTTCTTTCAGCTTCAATGTCAACTTTGTCTTCTCTTGTAATTGCATCAAGCTCAACTTTGACAATCGACTTCCTCAAGGACAACTTCATCAAGAATATGTCTGAAAAGAAACAGGTTCTTATGATTCGTGCTCTTATTGTTGTGTTCATCGCAATTTCTGCGGCAATCGCCCTTGTTCAGTACAAGTCCAACGTTACATTCATAGCTCAGCTCATGGGTGTTTCATGGGGTGCTCTTGCAGGTGCTTTCCTTGCTCCGTTCATGTATTCACTTTACTGGAAGAAGGTTACAAAGGCTTCGTGCTATGTAAGCTTTACTTTTGGTTCTGTTCTCATGATCCTCAACATGCTCATTCGTCCTTGCTTCCCTGCAATCATGAGGTCTCCGATCAACAGCGGTGCCATCGCCATGTTTGCGGGGCTTGTCATTGTTCCTATAGTGAGCCTCATTACAAAGAAACCGGACGATACACTTGTAGAGGAAACTTTTGCCTGCTACGAAAAGAAGGTTCCGGTAACACAGAAGACATCCCTCGAGGGCTGACAGCTTTCATAACTGGCAGAATAACAGGCCTCATTCCAGTTTTTTTTTACTTGGGGTGGGGCTTTTTTGAATTCCGGAAAAAATGAAATATAATTGAATATGAAATTTCCGTGGAGGATTAGTCATGAAAAGAAAAATTTCATTGAAGGTCAAGCTTCTGACAGTGATTGTTGGTCTCATTGTCATCTGTACAATGGTACAGGGTACTCTCATAAAAAGAATCGCTGATGAGTCGTTGAATGAGGCTGTAATAAAGGCAGTTGTCACGATGACGGACAAAGTTGCCAACGAGTTTTACATTCGCAATACAGAGGAACTTAGATCGCTGCATAACATTGCCAGCCTTGAGTTCATGACTGATGAAAATCTTTCTACGGAACAGAAATGTGCCCAGCTTGTTAAAATTGCACAGAACAGCAACGGAAGATATTTCAACTTCGCCTATTATGGTCCAGACGGCCTCACCTATATTCCTGAACGTCCGGGACAGCCTATCGATCTTTCGGACAGGGCATATTTTAAGATTCCGATGACAGGCAAGGATTATATCGGCGATCCATTTGTCAACAACGTTACAGGACAGTACACAATGTTCTATGGTGTTCCTGTAATGAAAAACGGAAAAGTGCTGGGCGTAATCACAAGTGTAAACAATGGTAATTTCATCGATAAGATAACAGAAGGTATTGATGTTGGCGGCGGAATCCATCCGGGCGTAATGAATATGAAAACCGGACAGACCATCGGAAATTCAAATACGGAAACAGAAAAGGGAAACAACATAAAGGATCTTGATCCGGAAACTGAACTTGCCAAAGTTCTCGCAAATGCATTCAGCGGAAAAACCGGAGTCGATGTGTTTACCGACCATGTGCTTAAAAAGAAAATGATTGCAAGCTACAAACCTGTGGGTGATGAAAGCGGATGGTTTGTTTTCTGTGCCGCTCCATACGATTTCTATTTTGGATCGATTGAAAGACTGAATAAAATTCTCATGGTCATTCTTCTTGCTTCCATTGCAGTGGGTGCTGTTGTCGGTATTCTTTGCGTATCCAGTCTCATCAAGCCGCTTTTCTACGTAAAGAATTCCATTGCGGAAATTGCCACTGGGCACGCAGACCTTACAAGCCGAATCACACAGTCCTCCAACGATGAAGTCGGTGAGGTTGTTGAAGGTTTTAATACCTTCGTCGAGAAACTTCAGGTCATTATGACCCAGTTGAAGAATTCAAAGGATGAACTCACTGATTCAGGAACCAATCTGGTAAACAGTGCGGAAGAAACAAGTTCCTCAATTACTGAAATTATTGCAAACATAGAGTCCGTTCACAATCAGATCGGAACACAGAGCAACAGCGTTACTGAGACTGCAGGTGCGGTCAATGAGATTGCTTCAAACATCGAATCCCTTGAGCGCATGATTGAAAACCAGAGTCTTGGAATTTCTCAGGCCTCATCGTCTGTTGAACAGATGATTGGAAACATCCGTTCCGTCAATGCCTCTGTTGAAAGAATGGCTTCTTCTTTTGAAAATCTTTCATCAAGTGCAAATTCCGGGGCTCAGATCCAGCTTGATGTAAATGAAAGAATCGAAAAGATCAAGCTTCAAAGTGAAACACTGCAGGCTGCAAACATTGCCATTTCTGCGATTGCGGCACAGACAAATCTTCTTGCCATGAATGCTGCCATCGAGGCGGCCCATGCTGGTGAAGCAGGAAAGGGATTCTCCGTCGTTGCCGATGAAATCCGTAAACTCTCAGAGACTTCTTCAGCCCAGTCAAAGACTATCGGTGATGAACTTACAAGCATCCGGGAATCAATCGACAGCGTAGTTGAAGCTTCAAACAAATCGAGCCACGCATTCCAGAATGTTGCTGGCAAAATCAATGAGACGGATGAAATTGTCCGCCAGATTAAGGCTGCCATGGAAGAACAGACTCAGGGATCACAGCAGATAAATGATGCCCTTCATTCCATGAATGACAGTACTCTGGAAGTCAAGAATGCATCCCGTGAAATGTCTGAAGGTAACAGGCAGATTCTTGCTGAGGTAAAGAATCTTCAGGATGCCACTGAGGCTATGAAAACCAGCATGGAAGAAATGTCTATTGGTGCAAAGAAAATCAATGAGACAGGAGTTGTGCTTTCAGATATCTCTGCAAACATGAAGGATTCCATCGAAAAGATTGGTGATGAGATAGATCAATTTAAGGTCTGAGAAATTGTTTAAGGGCTGTCCAATAAGTATATCTCAGGGTGGTTGAGCTTGTCGAAACCTCCATATTTAGTGGTCTGGTCATTTCGACAGGCGGCTTTATGGAAGCTTCGCTGCCATATGCAATGACCATAGAAAAAAATACTTTTGGGACAGCCCTTTTTTTACTTAGTGCTAAACTCTGTTTTCTCTGCTATAATAGTAGAACTATGATCACAATCTTACCTGAAACAACTAAAAATCCAATTACAAAAATCGGTCTCATGGCAGGTGTCTGCTGGAACGGAGACACTACAGATCCTGAAAAAAACTATAAGCGCGGAATGGACTGCATCCTTTGCGAACACGGAAGAACTTTTGAATATCCTGATGTGGAAATGGTAATCGACGGATATTCCGCACGATGCATCCGTGAATGGTATACGCATATTGCTGGAGGCCCGACACGCCTTCAATCGTCTACAAGATATGTAAAATGGGAAGGGGAAAGCTTTGCCGACAATTTTGTTGTTCCGCCTAGCGTGGAAAAAGCCGGGGCAGACAAAGCAGCTTCCGACGCCCTTGAGAATTTCCAGAAATCCTTCATGACTCTTCTTTCCGCAATGGAAAATGCCGGAGTCCCAAAAGAAGACATCGCCATGTTCTATCCACTTGGAATGAAAACAAAAATCGTGGACAAACGCAACATGAGAAACCTGGTTGAAATGTCACACCAGCGCCTGTGCACAAGAGCCTATTGGGAATATAGAAAGCTTATGAAAGATATCTGTGATGCCCTTTCCGCCTACAGTGAGGAATGGAAGTGGATCGTAGACAATCTAATGAAACCAAAATGCGAGGTCTATGGATTCTGCAAGGAAAAGAAATCCTGTGGCCGTCGTCCAAAAAAAGAATCCTGTTAATTGAGGTGATTTATGAAACAACTTATGCTTGGTAATGCAGCACTTGCCCGTGGATTCTATGAGGCAGGCTGCAAGGTGTTCTCAAGCTACCCCGGAACACCAAGTACGGAAATTACAGAAGAAGCCGCAAAATACAAAGAGATTTACTGTGAGTGGGCACCTAACGAAAAGGTTGCCGTTGAATCTGCCCACGGTGCGAGCCTTGGTGGTGTCCGTGCCGCAAGCGCAATGAAACATGTTGGACTTAACGTTGCCGCCGATCCTCTCTTTACCATTTCCTACCAGGGCCTCAATGCGGGTCTTGTAATCGTAGTTGCCGACGATCCTGCCTTCCATTCGTCACAGAATGAACAGGACAGCCGCCATTACGCCATAGCTGCAAAAGTTCCTATGCTTGAACCAAGTGACAGCCAGGAATGTCTGGATTTCGTCAAGACTGCCTATGAGATTTCTGACAGATTCAATACTCCGGTTTTCATCAGGACATGTACACGTGTTGCCCACAGCCAGAGTGTTGTGGAAACCGGTGACCGTGTGGAAGTTCCGCAGGTGCCTTATGTGAAGGATCAGATGAAAGTCATGATGACAAAGGCCGTAAAACTTGCCCACGACAGGGTAGAGCAGCGCACATCCGACCTTGCTGAATGGGCATGCACAAGCGGAATCAACCGCATTGAAATGGGCGGAACAAAACTGGGCATCATTGCTGACAGCACAAGCTACCAGTATGCAAAGGAAGTCTTTGGCGATGAAGTTTCCATTTTGAAAATCGGAATGGTCTATCCTCTTCCTGAAAAGATGATCCGCGACTTTGCTTCCAGAGTCGATGAGCTTTACATCATGGAAGAACTTGATCCAATCATTGAGACTTTCGTCAAATCCCTTGGAATCAGTTGCCACGGAAAAGATAAATTTCCTATCTGCGGTGAGTTCAGCCAGAATCTTGTACGCAAGGTGATGGGAAAAAATGTCCCGGAAACATATTCGATTTCTTCAGACGGAACTGTGGATATTCCGCCCAGGCCTCCTGTGATGTGTGCAGGTTGTCCTCACCGTGGAATTTTCTACCAGCTGAAGAAAAACAACTGCAATGTCTACGGCGACATTGGATGTTATACCCTTGGTGCGGTTGCTCCACTTAACGCCATGGACCTGAACGTCTGCATGGGTGCAAGCTGCTCCGGGCTCCACGGTTTCAACAAGGCCATGGGAAAGGATGGCGAAAAGAATTCCGTGGCAGTCATCGGTGACAGTACCTTCATGCATTCTGGTATGACGGGCCTTTCTACGATTGCCTACAACGGAACAAATTCAACTGTCATAATTCTTGATAATTCAATTACAGGCATGACAGGCCATCAGCAGAATCCTACTACTGGAAAAAATCTTTATGGTGATCCGGCAAGCAAGGTTGATCTTGAGGCCCTCTGCCGTGCTCTAGGTATCAACCGCGTCAATGTTGTCGATCCCTACGATCTTGCTGCTGTCGAAAAGATGCTCAAGGAAGAACTTGCTGCGGAAGAGCCAAGCGTGATCATAAGCCGCCGTCCATGCGTAATGATCAAAGGCATCAAGCACAATCCGCCACTTGAAATTGAAAATGAAAAATGCAAAGGATGTAAAAGCTGCATGAAGATTGGATGTCCTGCCATTGCCTTCAACAAGGAAACGAAGAAAGCAAGCATTGATTCCACACTTTGTGTCGGATGCAACGTCTGCAAGCAGCTTTGTTCTTTTGATGCAATTACAGGAGGAGCAGAATGAATATCATGATTGTTGGAGTCGGCGGCCAGGGAACTCTTCTTGCTTCCAAACTGCTGGGATATGTGCTTCTCAATGAAGGTCACGACGTCAAGGTTTCTGAAGTCCACGGAATGAGCCAGCGCGGTGGAAGTGTTGTCACATATGTGCGCTTTGGAAAAAAAATATATTCGCCTGTAATAGACAGGGGAGAGGCAGACATAATCCTTTCCTTTGAACAGCTTGAATCGGCTCGCTGGTTTGAATTCCTTAAAAAGGACGGTCTTGTAATCACCAACACACAGCGCCTTAATCCTATGCCAGTAATCACAGGTGCTGCGGAATATCCTGAAGGACTCGTTGAAAAGATGAAGGCAGCAGGTGCGAAAGTTGTCGCTGAAGATTTCCTTTCTGCCGCAACAAAAGCCGGAAGTTCAAAGGCAGTGAACATCGCCTTGCTTGGATGTCTTTCAAAATACTTTGCCGAAATTCCAAAAGAAAAATGGGATGCTGCCATTGATGCGGTCGTTCCGGAAAAATTCCGCCAGCTCAACCACAAGGCTTTCGACTACGGAAGGGAAATATGAGCTCTTTCTGTTCCCTTACTTTTGATGACGGCCCTAATCTTACAACAAGCATCCGTATGATGGACGTGCTTGAAAAGCATGGCGTGAGAGGTTCTTTCTTTGTCTGCGGAAAAAATATCAATGAAGAAACAAGGGCTGTAATGCTGAGGGCACAGTCTCTTGGCTGTACGATCGAAAACCATTCCTGGTCCCACAGCCACATGACTGAACTTTCTGCGGAAGAAATCAGGGACGAGTTTGAACGCACTTCAGATCTCATAGAAAAGACAACAGGACGCCGCCCGGAATTTTTCCGTGCACCGTACATCGATGCCGATGAGAAGGTTTTTTCTTCGGTTCCTGTTCCGTTCATCGAAGGAGAAAACTGCGAGGACTGGGTTGCTGAAGTGGATGCGGATACCCGTTATGAACGTATCATTTCAACCATAAACAATGGCTCCATACTTCTTCTCCATGATTTTGAAGGAAACGATGCTACCGTTGAATGCATCGACCGTCTCATTCCTGTGCTCAAGGAACGTGGTTTTGAATTTTTCACCGCGCCAGAAATCTTCAGTAAGCTTGGAGTCGATCCGGAAAGACACGGCCATCAGTGGAAAAATGTTTTGCGGGACAAGCAGCTTTGATAGAAGTGGAATCGAAAAATCATATTTGCCTTTTTGAAACCCATGATGTAAAATTAAATGAAATGTTTATTTTAAAAACTGGAGCCGTTCATGAAGAAAATTCTTACCGCATCGACCAATCCTGTTGTAATTGACACAGTCAGAAAAGCATGCAGAACATATGCCGCATATTTTTCCGCTGAAGTTTTCGGAGCAACGGAACCTGTCATAAGTTACATCAATTACGAAATTCCGGAAATAAAGGTTCTGGACTACACATCCGAGGAAATCCGCTGCGAAGAAATTCTTGAAGCCATCAAAAGCGATGCATGGCTCCACTATGGCGGAATCATCGCCGTCTGTTCAGGTACACGCCAGGTTGAGGCCCTTGAGGAACTTAAGGACAACAACATGATTGCCATTCTTACGGTCCAGAATTTCAAGACCCATTTTACACGTGTCCTCAGAATCCTGTGGCAGAATCAGCAGTTCCTTTTCAACCGCGGAATGCAGGACATCATCGGAGGAATGGAAAACGGTTCCTTCAACTGTTCCAACGATCCGATGGACATTCGTTTCTATACAAACTTTCTTGTAAGCTATCTCTACAATACAAACAGAATTTCAGCTGACGACAGATACAAGCTTCAGATGACGTTGATGGAATTCCTTACAAACGCTCTTGAACACGGAAACCTTGGAATCACCTACGAGGACAAGACAAAATGGCTTTCAAGCGGAAAGGATATTCTTCAGCTTATCGCCCAGAGAAATACAGACCCAAGATACAGGGAACGAAGAATCCATATCAGCTATACGATCGGCAAGACAAAGTCGACTTTTAAAATCAAGGATGACGGCGATGGTTTTGACTGGCGCAAGTTTATCGATGCTGAGATTACGGAAGATTTCCATGGACGCGGAATTGCGTTGAGCCGTGATCTTGTTCAGCGCGTGTCCTACAACGAGAAGGGCAATGAGGTTTCTTTTGAAGTTCCGACAATCAGGAACCAGGTAAATACAATTCCAGGAATCATGGAACCTTTTGCGACAATCGAATACAAGAACAAGGATATTGTCTGCCGTGAGAATGAAGTTTCAAGCGACCTGTACTTCATTGTTTCCGGACGCTTTGCGGTTTATGTCGGTAAGAAACTTGCAGCCGTACTTACTCCAAATGACATGTTCATCGGTGAAATGGCATTCCTTTTGAACGACCGCCGTACTGCAACCGTTCTTGCCGTTGGTGACTGCCGTCTCATCAAGATTCCAAAGACTGCGTTCCTTACACTCATCAGAAAAAATCCTCACTACGGAATCTTCCTGAGCAAGATGCTTGCCCTTAGGCTTCAGCGTCAGACAAAGAGCGTCGTCGATCTGCAGAAGCGTCTGTCGGCAATCGAGAACCTTGATATTCTGGACTGAGGTTTTATTTTCTAAGCCAGATTTTTCCGTCGTAGGTGAAAACCGTGGCCTGGCAGTTTTGCTGGAGTCCCGGTCCCCAGAAGTCGGATTTTGTTCTGTTTTCAAGGTAGCACATGATGGCGCTGTTCAAGGCTCCGTGTGCCACCAGAAGAATTTTTCCTGCGCTTTCGTGCTGTGGTTCTATTTCCTGCTGGATGAAATTTTTTGTCCGCTCAAAAAGCTGTTCCAGTGATTCTCCTTTTTCAGGCGGAACATAGTCTCCCGGTCTGTTGAAGAAAGGAAAGTAAGGGCTGTCGGGCTTGTCCCAGTCGGCATAGAAAGCACCTTCCTCAATACCAAAGGAGATTTCCTTGAGCCTCTGGTCGATGATGATGTCAGTGTCATTAAGTCCACGGATTATTTCCGCCGTTTTTTTTGCCCTCTGCAATGGCGAGCTGTATATCCTGTCAAAAGTGATGTTGGCTGAAAGAAGCTGGTCATGAAGAGTTTCAGCTGCCTCAATGCCTTCTTCTGCAAGTTCAATGTCTATGCTGCCCTGGAGTCTGCGTTCCTTGTTCCAGATTGTCTTCCCGTGTCTTACGATGTAAAGTTCCATTTTTTTTATTTTCCTGTTTTATAATTTGTGGATCAGCATTCCGTCATCGGAAGCGGTGAGTCCGATTTTTTCCATTCCGTCAAAGTTGCAGTCTGGCGGTAGTTTTACCTTGATGAGATGGATGTTGTTTTTAATGGCATCCTTTCTTACAAACATGAGCATGTTCATCAATGTGATTTTAATTCTTTTCCTGTCATAAAATTCAATCAGGCTGATTACAAAATAGTCTTCCTTTTTGTGGTAGGAAAACAAGCCTGTCTGGCGTTCCTCTTCACATACGGAATAAACCTTGTTGCCGTATTCGATTTCTTTTGAAAGCTGTGGGCTGCAGGAAATGTTTTTGTCTTCTAAAGACAGCTGTATATATTCCGGCTGGATGAAGTCAGGGTTAAGGGTACTCAGAGACACGCCGTCGCCTTTGTCGTGGATTGTCGTAATGAATTCCGGGTTCAGCTGAAGGAACGAAACGAATTTCCTGATTTTGCGGATCAGCTTGATTGTGCTGTAGTTGTGGGTAAGCTGTGGATTTTCTACCATTCCGTGAAAGAAAAGATTGTCCGTTATGATGACTCCATTTTCGCTGAGATTGTGCTTGAACTTTTCAAAGAATTTCTCGTACTGGGCTTTTGCAGCGTCAATGAAAATCAAATCGAACTTTTCATCGATGAGGGCATCAAGTGCATCTTCATTTGTGATTTTTATTCTGTTCTCAAGGCCGCAGTTTCTTATGTTGTCCACAGCGCGGCTGTATCTGTCGATATCAATCTCTATGGTGCGCACGTAAATATCTTGGGCGAGGTTTGCGAAATTGATGGCACTGTAGCCGATGGCGCTTCCAATTTCAAGGATTTTTTTACAGCCTCGTTCAAGAATTGTCTGGCAGATGAATTCTCCGCCTTTGTCCATTACGATGGGTATGGAATTTCTTTTTGCGTATTCTTTGATCTGTGAAATTTCGTTCATTATGCCAGCTTGAGGCCGTCGTGACTGATTTTGTTCCGGTCAGTAAGCAGCCTTTCGTATTCATCAATTGGGATAGGCTTATAATAATAGAATCCCTGGACATAGTTAAGCCCCATGCCCTTTAGAAGTGAAATCTGGTCTTCCGTCTCAACTCCTTCCGCTATGACAGGAAGGTTCATGTTGCGTGAAAGTTCAACAACGCCCTTGATGATGCTTACTCCCTTTTCGTAGTTGGTGCTGTTGAGGTCAAAGAATTTCATGTCCATTTTGAGTACGTCAGCCTGAACGTCCTTGAGCATGTTGAGCGATGAATAGCCGCTTCCAAAATCGTCTATGAGGATTGTGAATCCTTTTTCCCTGAGGCGCTGGATGACTGTTTTGAGGATTCTTGTGTCGTCTATGAATGCGCTTTCCGTTATCTCCAGTTCAAGGAGTTTTGGATCGATGCTGTATATGTTCACAAGATTGCTCAGTACGGTCGGGATGTCCAGAGAGAAGATGTCTATGCGTGAAATGTTTACTGAAACCGGAACCGGAGTGTGTCCTTCGTCGATCCATCTGCGTATTGACTTGCATACCATTTCCCAGATGTAGACATCAAGCTTCATTATGTTTCCGTTTTTTTCGAGAGCCGGAATGAACTCCGCCGGTGAAATGAATCCACGGAGCTTGTTGTTCCATCGTACAAGGGCTTCGGCTCCGACTATCTTGTTGTCGATGATCGAGCATTTAGGCTGGAGGTAGAAAGTGAATTCGTTTTCTTCAAGTCCACGTTCGATTTCCGGAATGATCTGAAGTTCGTGCTCAAGTTCCTGAACCATCTGGTTGTCGTACCAGTTTACCTCGATGTCTTTTTTTTCAAGGGCGCGTCTTGCGGCGGTGGTTGCATAATCCATGGCGTCAAGAATTTCTTCGTTTGCGTTCCTGATTTCATATCCGCCAAATACCATGCGGAACCCTTCTATGCCGTCAAAGGATGACACCAGTTTTGAAAGATGTTCCGTAAGATATTTGATTACTGCCTCGTGCTTGTCAATTATTATGAAGAAGTCATCTCCACCGCCATATCCAGAGACTGAATCAAAGAGTCTGTCCATCTCATGCAGGACGTAGGCGATGTTTTTTATGAGCCTGTCTCCCTGCCATCTTGAATACCATTTGTTGAAGAAGCGGAAGTGCTCGATGTCCATGGCGATGAGGCAGACATTCTCGTGAGGTTCCTCAAGGAATTCCTTTGCCTGCAAAGTAAAGCTGCGTTTAGTAAGAAGTCCGGTGAGGGCATCTTTTTCCAGTTTTGACTTGTTGAGATCCTCGAGGGAAACGAAGTGGATGGAAAACATTGCAAGGGCAAGTTCCTCTCCGTTTGAAAGGTTGTTTTCCGGAATGAGTTTTACGGTTACCTCGTCCCAGGTTCCAGCGGAATTCTTTTCCCTGATTGTTTCAGTGATAGGTTCTTTTGCGGTCTTCAGTCTCTGGGACATGTTCTCAAGGTTCATGAGGTCGTTGAATTTCTTGTGGTCGTCCGGATGAACCATGGTAGCGCAGGTTCTTTTAAGAAGCTTTGAAAGGGGTTCTTCCGACAGTTTAAGTTCCTTGCCGAAATTCTGGTCGGAAATGTAGACGTATCTGTCGCGGGTAAGGTTCATTTCAACGGCAAAGTTGAAGCTGTCCATGAATCTTGCATGGGACATGATTTCGCGGATAAGGCTGTTGTAGAAGGTTCCGGTGAAAAAATAACAGAGGCCATGGTCTAGATATTCCATGGATGCGATGGAAACGTTGATCCAGCGCAGGTGTCCAAAATTGAAAACCGTGAGGGATGTAGATTCGTGCTCTGATACTGGGAGTTCCGAACTGGAGAAATTCAAAATTCCAGTTGCTTCAGGACAAGGCTTTCCTGTTTCCATAGTCGGAAATGCTTTCTTGGCAGCCTTGTTAAAAGAAACTATGTTGAGAGATTTGTCCGCAATGTAAATAATGTTGTCTTTTACGGTACTCATGACACCCATAATTTAATGTTATTCAGAAACTATCTATCTATTTAAGTATAACACTAAAAAATGGGAATTCAATTTGAGGGCGGAAATTTATGATTCGCGGTGGTCGAATACGCGCTTTGTCTTCTTTTCGCTTCTTGGTAATGTTCCAACCGGAACTACGGAAACTTTCGGGTTTACGCCGATCTTTGACTTGAAAAGATTTGCGATGGCCTTGCCTGTCTCCTCAAAGCTGACGCGTCCTTCAACTTCAACGGTGAGAACCATGACGTCCTTGTTGTTTTCATCATCGTGTCCGATGGCGATTGAGTATTCGCTTGTTGCACCGTCGATCTGATGGAGAACTTCCTCAACCTGGGCCGGGAACATGTTTACGCCGTGAACTTTGAACATGTCGTCGCTTCTTCCCTTGATGATGTCAAGACGAGGATAGCATGAACCGCACGAACATTTCTCCGGAATGATTCTTGAAAGGTCATGTGTGCGGAATCTCAAAAGAGGTGCGCCTTCCTTTACAAGAGTCGTGATTACGATTTCACCTTCTTCTCCGTCTTCAACAGGTTTTCCCGTTACAGGATCGATGATTTCGATGAAAAGGTAGTCGTCCCAGTAGTGAATGTATTTTTCTTTCTGGCAGTTGATTCCGATTCCAGGTCCGTAGATTTCTGTAAGGCCGTAGATGTCGTAAAGTTCGATTCCAAGTCCGTCCTGGATGCTCTTGCGCATTTTGTCAGACCATCTTTCGCTGCCGATTACACCTTTCTTCAATGCAATCTTGTCCTTGATTCCGCGCTTTGTGATTTCTTCTGAAAGCAAAAGGGCATAGCTTGAAGTTGCGCAGATTACAGTTGACTGGAGGTCCTGCATCATCTGGAGCTGCTTTTCCGTATTTCCAGGTCCCATTGGAACTGCCATGGCACCAAGCTTTTCACATCCTGCCTGGAAACCTATTCCGGCTGTCCAAAGTCCGTAACCTGGTGTGATCTGGATGCGGTCTTTCTTTGTTATTCCTGCCATTTCGTAGCAGCGTGCAAACTGGGTTGCCCAGTCATCCACGTCTTTTTTTGTGTATGGAATGATTACCGGTTTTCCTGTTGTTCCGCTTGAAGAATGGATGCGCACTACATCTTCATCCGGAACAGCCTGAATTCCAAGAGGATATGCGTTTCTAAGGTCGTCCTTTGAGCTGAAGGGAAGCTTTTCAAAATCTTCCTGACTTGCAACTCCAGTGATTCCTTTTTCGCGGTAGAGCTTTCCGTAGTAGCTGTCGCCTGCGATGAGGCGTTTTACCTGTGCGTCTATAAGTTCAATCTGTTTCTGTGTAAGTTTCATAAACGGGTCCTTTTGAAAATGTTTCTTGATATAGAAACAAGTATAACAGATGTTTACCAAAAAACAATAATTTTATAAATACCTATTGACTTAGTAGGTAAAGAGGTGTATAACATGGATATACCTACTTAATTGATAGGTAGACAAGGTTTTGTTTTTATAATTGACTTATTTTATAGGAGTTTTTTATGGCAAGAATTTTTACTTCAGTTGATCAGCTTGTTGGTCACACACCACTGTTGGAATTGTCCAATATAGAAAAGGAATTTAATCTTGAGGCAAAGATCTACGCAAAGCTTGAGTATTTCAATCCAGCCGGTTCCGTCAAAGATCGTGTTGCAAAGAAGATGATTGATGATGCAGAGGCAAACGGAAAGTTGAAGAAGGGTTCCGTGATCATTGAGCCTACATCCGGAAATACTGGTATCGGTCTTGCAAGCGTTGCAACTGCCCGTGGCTACAGGATCATCATCGTAATGCCTGAGACCATGTCTGTGGAACGCCGCCAGATCTTGAAGGCTTACGGAGCTGAACTTGTTCTTACAGAAGGAGCCAAGGGAATGAAGGGCGCCATCGCAAAGGCAGAAGAACTTGCAAAGGAAATTCCAGATTCATTCATTCCGGGGCAGTTTGTAAATCCTTCGAATCCACAGGCACACATTGAGACAACAGGTCCTGAAATCTGGGAAGATACAGACGGAAAGGTCGACTGGTTTGTTGCCGGTGTTGGTACAGGCGGAACTGTTACAGGTGTTGGAAAATTCCTTAAGTCAAAGAATGCCGGTGTGAAGGTTGCCGCCATCGAACCTGCTGGATCTCCAGTTCTTTCAACAGGAAATGCAGGCCCTCACAAGATCCAGGGAATCGGAGCCGGATTCATTCCTGATGTCCTTGATACAAAAATCTATGACGAAATCGTAAAGGTTGCTGATGAAAATGCCTTTGCTACAGGAAAGCTCATCGGCAAGAAGGAAGGTGTTCTTGTAGGTATTTCTTCCGGAGCCGCATTGTGGGCTGCCATTGAAATTGCAAAACGCCCTGAAAACAAGGGAAAGAATATTGTCGTTCTTCTTCCTGATACTGGAGACAGATATCTTTCAACACCATTGTTCAACGACTGACTTTGATGGGGAAATTGGATGCTGAAGATATCAACCCGTGGCCAGTATGCCCTTCTGATAATGACGAACCTTGCGGAACAGGATCCTGAAAAGTTTATACCCTTGAAGATCCTTTCCCACAGGCACAATCTTTCCGTGAAATATCTGGAACAGATACTGATTCAGCTGAGCAAAAACGGTCTTGTCGTCGGCGTCAGGGGCAGCAATGGCGGGTACAAGCTGACGAAAAACCCTGGGGAATATTCCGTCGGAGAAATACTGCGTTCTACGGAAGGGGAAATTTCCTCCCATTCAAAGGGTGATGGAAAAACCGTTTCAAATGTGGGCAATG
>CALELJ010000193.1 GCA_937902445.1 uncultured Treponema sp.
GGGGCGAAAGTTACAACAGGCACCGGCATCCAGGGAGCAAATGCTTTCGCCCAGGATCCCTGAGCCCCGTCGAAGGGCCGGCACCAATTTATACGGTGATTTCGACCACGCTCAACCACCCTATCTTCCGCCTTCTTGCTTTACTGCACCCTTCACGAAATGCCACTGCATTTCGTGGCACGGAAGAGGCAGAATTTGTCTTGCCATGGCTGAATCAGGATCCCTGAGCCCTGTCGAAGGGCCGGCATCAATTTATACGGTGATTTCGACTACGCTCAACCACCCTATCTTCCGCCCTCAAGTCACTACCGCAACACTCACGAACTGCCCGCAGTTCGTTGCGCCGAAAGTTACGAAAGATTTAAGTTACTATGTAGTCAAACGCTTCCGCCTACTTATTTTTACCACAGCACTCACGAAATGCAGTGGCATTTCGTGGCGCGGAAGTTACACAAGGCACCGGCATCTATTAAACTAAGCTTCCGCGCATCCCCATTCCGCATAGTAAGCATCGATTTCCTTTACGAGTTCCGGTGTAAGAACTGTACCCGTCAAAGCTTCCTTTACTTCCTTCATGGTGACAATTGCACGTGCAGGGAAACCGTACTTTTCAGTAATGGTATCAAGGGCGCTCTTGTTGCTGTCAGCAGAGGCCTTTTCCATTCTGTTGAGGGAGACCATCTCACCTACAACTGTAACCTTTGCCTGACCTGTAACTATTGGATATGTCTCTTCGATTGATTTTCCGGAAGTAGTAACATCCTCAATGATTACAACTCTGTCACCATCCTTGAGTTCAGATCCAAGAATTGCACCCTTGTCTGCGCCGTGATCCTTTACTTCCTTGCGGTTTGAGCAATAGCGGATTTCCTTTCCGTAAAGTTTCTGGTATGCAATTACTGTAGTCACTGCAAGTGGAATTCCCTTGTAGGCAGGTCCAAAAAGAACGTCAAAGTCATCGCCAAAATTTGCATGTATTGCCTGTGCGTAGTATTCACCAAGCTTTGCAAGCTGGCTGCCCGTTACGTATGCGCCCGCATTCATAAAGAAAGGAGATTTTCTTCCGCTCTTGAGAGTGAACGAACCAAACTTCAAAACCTGGCACTGAACCATAAAATCAATAAATTCTTTCTTGTACTGTTCCATGACCACAGTGTACCATTTTTTTCCCGTCATTGCGAGACATAACCATGAATCAAAAGTTGCGCAGAATTGATGAAGAGTCCCATTGTTCCTAAAGAAAAAAAATGCTAGATTTTACAGGCATATTTACCAGGGAGGTTAAAATAAATATGAAAAAAACAATTATTGCGGCAGCAGCTTCAGCACTTTTCTGCCTTTCCGCCTTTGCACAGGTTCTTTCTGCACCACAGATCAAAAACACAACATGGACAGGATTCGGAAATCCTTATGCTGGTGACACAATGTTCTATGGAGTCACAGACACATTGCAGGCCCGCGTTGATACAAAGGGACTTGTAATCGAAGGAATGCTCAACACAGCCTTGCTTGCAAATTTCAACAACAAAGGTGACGTTGACAATTTCACATTCGGAACATCAAACCAGAATGCCCTCAACCTTCACTACGGAAGACGTGGCGGAAGATTCTCAAGCGACAACACAAACAAGACACTTTCTTATTCCAACGCCGTGAATTCACAGAACACACTCCAGGAATCCTACTATGTGAATTTCATCTACCACATCACAAACAATTTTGATGCCGGTCTTGGTACAAACCTCAACTGGCAGGTTGGTCCATGCCCACGTTACGGAGCATGGCTCTGGGAACCGGGCGCACACAGCCGCCAGGGTGGATTCTCGACAAACTACGATGACAGAGGCGGAGCCCGCGCAATCACTTCAAGCGAAGATTTTGGCACATACAAGTATTACGTCGACGCCCCTGGATCTGCAGACGTCGTTGGTTTCGTTCCATATGCAAACAAATACGCAAAACGCGCACTCGGTGTAAGGTTCAAGACAGACAAGAAAAGCGACATCGGACTTGAACTTGGAGTTGCGATTCCAAACGGATTCAACACAGATGATCCTGCATCAAACTTCGGCGCAAAGATCACTCCATGCGACTGGCTTTCCATCAGCGCAGCACTGGAAGGTGCTTTTGACGACAAGGCAAACTTCTACACTGGTGCCACCATCGGCTTCAAGAATTTCGTGCTTGATGTATACTTTGCCGCAGACAGCCTTTTCTCTGACGCAAAGGATGACCAGGCATACGGACTTGGAGCTTCCATCTCCTTCACAATTCCAAAGACAGACATCTCGATCCGTCCGGAAGCAGGCTTGAACCTTTTTGAAAACAGCAACTATTCAAGCGCATTCTACACTGGATGTGAACTTGACCTTCCACTTTCAAGGGACTTCATGGTAAGCCTCTGGGGCTCATTTGCTTCAGGATCAAAGGACAAGAGATGGGATGACAACAATGCGACAAAGGATTGGGACGGCGGAAAAATCCTCAACATCAAGCCTGGACTCAAGTTTGTTCTTTCAAGAAACACATCCATCGATGCATACCTGAATCTTGAAGACAGAACCGCCTTTGACGGCAAGAACAGAAAGAGCTGGTCAAGCGGACTTTTCGTAACTTACGTATTCTAAGTCTTTCATAGGCATAAAGAAGGGCTGTCCAACAAGTATTTTTTTCTAGGGTCATTGAGCCTGTCGAAATGATCAGAACACTGAATATGGTGGTTTCGACTGCGCTCAACCACCCTGAAGTTACTTTTCAAGACAGCCCTTTTATATTTTAAATGCAACGATCATTTTTTTGCGGGACTTCTACTGATGAATTCCTCAAACTGGTCGAATTTGTTCACAAGGAATCCCTTTGAGTGGATGGACTGGCTGTTCATCTTGAGCATACCCTGAAGTTTCTTGAAATCCAGGGCTGCCTTTTCATCCAGAAGACAGGCCTGCTTCCTCAGAACGGCTCCAAGGCTTATGGCAAAGCAAAGGTCCACGACAAAAAGTCCAAACACGATTCCCACCACAAAAGAAAACCAAGGATGGTCAATGAACCACATGACCATTTCCTTGAATTTCGGATAGAGAAGAAAATAATATACGGCACTTAAAATTCCCCAGAACAGGGTGAACTTTGGGCAGACTATTCCCTGTATGTTGCCCCATTCATTGGAATAATCCCAAAGCTGGATGTGCATTCCGCTTATGAAAATTCTTCCGGCAATATATTCGACCAGAGTCATGAACAGGGCCATGATGAGAAACATTATGATGTAGTATGGAGTTCCGGCTGTACTGCCCTTGAGGATGCTCTGCTCCACGGAACTCAGAATGAAAAGAACGATGGCACCGAATCCATAGACCGGAAGCCAGGGGCCTGTAAGAAACCCCGGATTGAACCACAGCTTCTTCGGATTTCCTTTTTTATAGAACCTTCGGAAAAAGAATTCGATGCACCACCCGAGCATGCATCCAAAGAAAAAAATGTAGGCGATTACTATGAACGTTCTGTAGGCATTCAGCATATGTCCCTCCCGGAATGAAGTTTTGCGCACTCTATCTCAAATACTACCGCCAGATCCTTTTTTAGTGGAGTGTAAAGAGCCTTTTCCTCGATTTTTCGGAAAGCGCTGCGGCTGATGTTTTTTGCTCCATACCTTGCAATGTTGTCCGTATAACTCTGGCTGTCCACGATCATTCCGCCGCACTGGATAAAACTTTTCATGAAAAGGATGAAGGCACTTTTGCTTGAGTCGCTTTCTTTTGTAAACATGCTCTCACCGCAGAAAACGCTGCCCATAAGAACACCATAAAAGCCGCCGGCAAGTTCATCACCATGCCAGACTTCAAAACTGTGGGCATAACCTTCCTCATGGAATTTCGAATAAGCTTCAAGCATCATGCTGCCTATCCAGGTTCCGTTCTGGCCCCTGCGGCTTTGCATTGCGCATTCTGTCATGACCTGAGTGAATGCCGCATCCATGGTGTAGGTATAGGGAGTGTGCTTAAGGAATTTCGCCGCGCTTTTTGGGATATGAAAATCGGATGGGAGAAGGACAAAACGGGGATCCGTCGAATGCCACACAACAGGTTCTCCGTCATCTTCCGAAAACCACGGAAAAACTCCCTGCATGTAGGCGGAATACAGAAGCTGAAGATCGATGTCCTCGGTCACCGCGCAGATGGAATTTCCGTATTCTCTGTAGTATGTTCCCGGTTCGGGAAACTGATATATCACTGTTGGATCTATGAGATTACCCGGCATTTTATATCACCGCCTTCAAGCACTACCTTCACCTTACCACCGTTAGTTAGACTACCGAACAGTAGTTCATCAATTAAAGGTGTTGCGATTTTTTCTTCAGCATAGCGCTGGATGTTTCTGGCCCCAAATTCCTCGCTCATGCCCTGTTCCGCGATAAAATCAAGGACACCACCATCCATTTCAAGGGAAACTTTTTTTGATTCAAGGCGCTGCTTTATGGATTCAATTGATTTTTCCGCTATTTTTACAGCCATTTCCTTTCCAAGCCTGTCAAAATACACGATTTTATCAAGCCTGTTGCGGAATTCAGAAGTAAATGTCTTTTCAACAGCGTCCTTCAGTGTAAAACGGTCGTTAGTTAGTCTATTCCCTGCACCACCGAATCCAAGGGAATTTCTGCCCATGTCCCTGGCGCCACAGTTGCTCGTAAAGATGATGAGGCAGTTTCTGAAGTCTGCCTTGCGTCCCTGGCTGTCAGTCAAAGTTCCGTAGTCAAGAACCTGGAGAAGCGTATTATAGATGTCCTGGTGCGCCTTTTCTATTTCGTCAAAAAGAATCACGGCATGGCTTTCCTTTCTGACAGCTTCCGTAAGCACTCCGCCGTTTTCATATCCAACATATCCCGGAGCACTTCCTATGAGACGGCTTATGGAATAGGATTCCTGATATTCACTCATGTCAAAGCGAAGAAGTTTGATTCCAAGTTTTGCAGAAAGAACCTTTGCAAGCTCAGTCTTTCCAACACCCGTAGGACCAACAAAAAGAAAACTTGCCTCAGGTTTTTCAAGATTCCGGAAACCTGCCCTCGCCTTCTTGACGGCATCACAGACTGAAACCACAGCCTCATCCTGTCCGAAAATTTCCGCCTTTATGTTGACCTCAAAATTCTTCAGGTTTTCCATTTCTTTTCCGGAAACGCTTTCCAGTGGAACCTTTGCGCTTCTTGAAACCACATGGCGGATTTCATTTACTGTGACCCGCTTTTTCCCATTGAGCCTTGCATAGACTCCGCTTTCATCAATTACATCTATGGCCTTGTCCGGTAATCTTTTTTCCGCAAAAAACCTTACGGAAAGATCCACCGCCTGGGCCAGACAGTCCGGAGAATATTTAACCCTATGGAATTCCTCGTACTTTGGAACAATTCCCTTGAGTATCTTCATGCACTGGTCACGGGTAGGCTCAAGTATGTCAATTTTCTGGAACCGTCTTGCAAGTGCCCTGTCCTTTTCAAAGGATTTTGCGTATTCCTCAAATGTGGTGGAACCTATGCAGCGCAGATTTCCCTTGGCCAGCACGGGCTTCAATATGTTTGCCGCATCCAGAGTTCCGCTTGAATTGGTACCGGCACCGGCTCCAATGATTGTATGGATCTCGTCGATGAACAGAATCGCTTTGGACTGTTTCTGAAGTTCTTCCACAAGGGTCTTCAGTCTTTTTTCAAAATCACCGCGGAATTTCGTACCGGCAATAAGGGAACTCATCTCAACTGAATAGATTTCCGCATCAAGCAAAAACACAGGAACATTTCCTACCGCAATACGCTGGGCAAGCCCTTCTGTTATGGAAGTTTTTCCAACTCCTGCATCACCTACATGAAGCGGATTGTTTTTGGTACGACGGCACAGGATCTCTATGGTACGCTGTATTTCATCTTCACGGCAGATTACTTTATCCAGCCTGCCTTCCCTCGCCTGCTGTGTCATGTTGACAGCATACTTTGCAAGGACACTTGTATTTTCATTTTCTGCCATGGAGGCTGCTTCCTGGGCAAGCTCCTCAAAATTTACAATCGATGAATCAAAAAGTTCCGGATGGTTTCTTTCAAAAAGCCGAGCCGACTCAAGGAATTCCTGGTTGATTCCGTTCTTTTTCATGCAAAGCGATGCATTTGTCTTTTTGTTTCCGCAAAGTGAAAAAAGATAGTGGTAGACAGATACTGCCTCTTCGTTTTCCTGCCGGGCAATTTCTATGGCGTTGTCGATCACATCATCATAGGTGACGGAATGGACGGCTTCCTCGTTTTTCCTGTACTTCTTCTGCTTTGCCGGAAAATATTCCTCAAGGTATTCCAGAAGGTCATCGGCAAGCTGCCTGAGATTTATATCAGGATTCGCGGCAAAATGGCTTATGATGCCACTGTCGATAAAACAGAAAAGGACAAGCTCGGGAGTTGTGAATTCCAGGCCACGTTCAATAACTATGTCATCAGCCTGCATCAAGAGGCTTTTCAATTCTTCAGAAAATTCCATCAGTCTTCTTCCAATGCCAGCTGAAGGGGAAATCCTTCTTCCCTGGCCCGCTTCTGTGCAATACGGACTCTGGTTGCGGCAATATCATAGGGATAGATTCCGGCTATCCCCTTTCCGGTATTGTGAACTTCAAGCATGACGGCGCTTGCTTCCTCAAAAGATTTCTTGAATATGTCCATGAGAATTTCAACAACAAAATCCATGGTTGTAACGTCGTCGTTGAATAGAATCACCTTGTATTGAGGCGGAACATCAAATTCCACTTCCACATCTGAATCTGTCTGATCCGAATATTTGTTTTCTGGCATAGAGTTCCAATCCTGTTGGCGCAATCAGTCAATTGCCCCGCAATCGTGGGTCGAAAGTTTCCTGATGTCCGGTTACTTCCTGATGCTCTCGGCAATCCATTGACCTATCTTCACGCGGAACTCACCGTCCTTTAGACCTTCGGCGACTTCCGGAAGAAGGGAGATTCTGTCCTTTTCAAAAAGAAGGGCGATGGTGGAACCATGAAGATCAAAATATCCCTTTTCTTCGCCTTTCCTTACGGAACAGTTTTCATGATGATTTATGATTCCGCCAACGCTGAAGGCACCGATTTCCACGGAAGCAACGTCACCGAAGTTTTCCGTATGCATGATGTTCCAGCTGCGGCGGTTGAGTGTAAATACCTTCAGCTTTTCCAAAGCCAATGGCTGAACGCAGTAAAGCTTTCCCTTGATGAAATGGTTTTTTTCCACCGTCCCGTTGTCGCTGTAAATGTAGCGATGGTAGTCCGTTGCGCACAGGCGGAACACAAGACACTTGCCGCCGATGAATTTTTTTCCTGTCTCCCTGTCCTGAAAGAAATCCTCCAGGCTGTAGTCGGCACCCTTGATGCGGAACGTGCTGTCCTGTGAAATGTCATAGGCTGTCAGAAGGCTGTCGCATGGACTTATGAAATGCGATGGATCTGGATCAAAGGCAACTGAATCCTTTTTGCGCGTAAAAAAATCATTGAAGGAATGGAATTTTCTGCCTTTCCACTCATCCATGTTTATGCCGTTTTTCCTGATGAAAGGCTTGATGGCCGGTATTGAAAGGGGAGTGCGCAGAAGAAATCCAAGCATCGCCGGAACCTTCATCGCAAGCATGATTTCAAGAATAACCCTGCCTGGTCTGGTTCCGTAGAGAAAGAGAGTCGATCTGTCGTTAGGTTCTTTTTTCATGCAAAGTGCCTAGTAAAGAGCAAGGGCCACAATCTCGGCAAGACCTACAAAGATAAGCACGATCTTTCCAACAAGATTTGGCTTCACAAGCTTGAACGGAGTGATGAAGGCGATTCCACAGATAATGAGGATTGCGGCACCAACATATTCGCTGAAAGGACGCCTGATCACATTGCAAAGATCATAGATCGCAGGAAGAATAAGCGCAATTGAAGTTACAGGAAGACCAAGGTAAAGATGCCTTTCTTCAGAAGTTCCCTTCTGGCGTTCCGCTTCATCCACATTGAAGAATGCAAGGCGGATGAGGGCACAGAGAAGATAGCAGGCACATATTATTGTAACGATATTATGGACCGGTGGGAGAGGGCCAATCTTGAGGTTGCTTCCCTCGCGGCCAAGCTCATAGACGATCATTGCCGGGAGTACACCATAGCAGACAAGATCGCTCATGGAATCGATCTGGATTCCAAAGTTCTTCTGAAAGTCGGTACGGTTCTTCTTTGTTGAAGCAACCTTTCCGTCAAACATATCAAGGACACCCGATACCATGAGACACAGAAGCGCAGCCTTGTAATTTCCATCAAGAACATAGCTGATGCCCATGAAAGATACGATCATGGCAACATAAGTCATCACTACTGTGTAATTGTAAACTCCTAACATTTTTATCCCCTAAAATAATTTCCTACATTTTTCCAAGGTAACCGAAAATGATGCTGTAAGCCAGAATCGTCCACGGTTTTGAAGTGACAAGTATTATGAAAAACTTTTTGTACGATAGGGTAGTCAGCCCGGAAAAATAGCACAAAAAGTCATCAGGAGAAAAAGGAAAGGCAATGGCGATCCACAAAAAAAGAGGATAGCTCTTTCTGTTCCTGTTCATCCACTTTATACATTTGTTGTAATGCCTTTCTCCCATGAGGGAACGGACAAAAGACACTCCAAACTTCCTTGACAGAGCAAAAGCAAGCATTGAACCTGCGCAGATCCCTATATAGCTGCAGACGAAACCCTGAACCGGCCCAAATAGTGTGGCACCGACAATGCAGCCCAGGGCTCCCGGAATAACAGTATATACGACCTTTACACACTGGAAGATCATGAGAATAAGGGGACCATAAATTCCGTAAGACAGAATATAGGCCTGGAAAGTTTCCGCAGATTTAAAATGTCCCGCCGCATACTCGTGAACAAAAAAAACTGTCACAAGGAGCATGAAGACGGCAAAAAAAACGGTAAGAACGGTTTTTACTGTTTTTCCTGTAGAAACCTGATTTTCATTCTCTTCCATATCCACACAATTTTAACATAAAAAACAATGAATTTATAGATGTAAATACATTTTTTAAAAAACCGTTTTCAGGCGGAACTCTCCCAACTCCCTTGCATGCCCCGCATCAAAAACGTGAAAAAAACCACCTGTAGATTGCATCAAGACGTTCGTTCATCAGCTTTCTGATGAATCCCCTTATGCTGAACATTTTAAACACATTGTCGTAGTTTGCGTCTGCGGAGATATAGAAAAGAATGTCATCGCCGCAGTCCGTCACATGGATGTTCAGTGCAAGGTTGTCTTCCCTGCACGCATGGATTCCAAAAAGCCCCAGGGGTACCTTGTTACGGATGGTAAGGTAGATCTCATTTTCCCTCTGCCTGTAGTCCAGCGTAAATTTCAGATCCCCGAGAAGCCTGTCATGCTGGTAGCAGAGCACTTTCATTCCGTCACAGTTTCTGCGCGTGTCGTCAGGAATTTTCCTTTTGGACCTGAGGCTTTCAATGGCGTGGACTTCCCTGTAGAGCAGGGACCCTTTCGGATGATTTTCAGAAAAACGATACCGCATTCCGCTCATGTTGGAGATGGCCGTCAGGATTTCTGATACGTCCTCGATGGAAATTTTCTCAAGGTTTCTTGTTCCGCCTTCCATGAGTTCCGCCTTGGAAATCAAATAGAGGAATTCAGCGGTATAGGGACTTGAAGTTTTGGCTACGCGGTTTTCAATGAGTTCCGTCTGGAAAAAACATTGCGGCACAAGGGACAGTTTTTCATCTTCTTCCTCATGTATCACGCTTACGGATTTTTCTGTTTTCAGCGCCTCAAGAAATTCTCCCGGAACCATCTGGTCCACAACAGCCGGCCATGCAGTCCAAAGAGAGAAAATAAACAATATGAAGGCTATTCCTTTTTTCATGATAAGTTCTTCTATGAAGGAGGATGTTATATTGTAGCACAGGTTTCATCATAGTGAAAAACAATGGAACAGAAAGTTGACATATGGCTATTCGCGTATTATATTCATTATTGTAATCATTACAATTTTATTGACACGATTTTTTGGAGGAATTCATCATGAAGAAATGGCGCTGTAAAATTTGCGGATATGTTCACACAGGAGACAACGCTCCGGAAGCCTGCCCACAGTGCAAGGCAAAGAACCCATGGGTGGAAGTTAAGGAAGATGCTGGTTTTGCCTGCGAGCATGAAGTAGGCTGCGCACAGGGACTTGACCCGGAAGTAGTACAGGGGCTCCGCGACAACTTTAACGGTGAATGCAGTGAAGTCGGAATGTACCTTGCCATGAGCCGCCAGGCAGAACGCGACGGATATCCTGAAGTTGCTGAAGCATACAAACGCTATGCCTTTGAGGAAGCAGAACACGCAGCAAAATTCGCAGAACTTCTTGGCGAGGTTTTGACAAAGGACACAAAGAAAAACCTTCAGATGAGAGCTGATGCTGAAGCCGGTGCATGTGAAGGAAAGCTTGCCCTCGCAAATCGCGCAAAGGAACTCGGTTACGATGCCATCCACGACACAGTTCATGAAATGGCAAAGGACGAGGCACGCCACGGCGCAGGTTTCAGAGGATTGCTCAAGAGATATTTCTAAGCAAACAACGTCATTGCGAGCCTGGAACAGGCGTGGCATTCCACCCATGCCTTTGTCTCCCCGCAATGACCGCAGGGTTGCTGAGCGCAGTCGAAGCACCCTGCAGAAAATATAAAATACACACAGAGAAACCACTATGATCACCCAGCTGACTAAACAGGAAATTGCTGAAAAGCTTGCATCCAGGAAAATCAGGCCCTCACTCCAGAGAATGGCTGTCTATGATTTCCTGCTCAAAAATCCGGTGCATCCAACTGCCGATGACATCTATTCGGCGTTGGCTCCTTCAATTCCAACCCTTTCAAAGACGACCGTATACAATACCCTCAGGCAGTTTGCGGAAACTGGTCTTATAACGACAATCACCATCGAGGACGGAGAACTTCGTTTTGATGCCGACACCAGCGACCACGTCCATTTCAAGTGCACTGAATGCGGAAAGATTTTCGACATCTATGAAAACATTGAGTTGGACGATAGCATACTGCCAAAGGGATTCCGGCTGACAAAAAGCCAGATGAACCTCTGGGGCATCTGCAGGGAATGCCAGCCAAACCACTGAGTCCGGGTTTATGTTCCGGCTGAAAGAATCACTGGAAAAGAATGAGTCCTTCCGGCACCAGGGCACGATAGCGTATACGGCATTCGACTACCGCTACGAGAACGACCACAAGGGAAAACCAGAAAAAGAAACTGTTCATCTTGAATCCTGCGAAATAGTTGTAGACTCCGTGAAGAAGAATGGCAAGGATGAACGAGAGGACCTTTGTGCTTTCGTTCTTGATGCTGTAGACAAAGAGACCTGAAAGTCCGGCACAGCACACATGGATGACAACCGCCGTAAGCATCCTCAGCTCAAGGTTCTGAATTCCTGAAACAAGATAGACCAATGCCTCAAAGCATCCCAGGGCAAGACCACTCAGGAGTGCGCAGGAAAAAAATGCGGAAAGATTCAGTTTTTTTGAAATGAAAAATAAAAGGAACATTTTTATTGTTTCCTCAACGACTCCATTGATCAGAAGGCTTTTGAGGAGAACGGAAGAAAGGGAATGGACTGAAACTACATGGTAATATTCAATCGCAAACTGGATTGCCGAAATCGGGATCACGGAAAACAAGCCTAGAAGAATTGATACCACTCCGTTGCCGAATCTGAATTCCTTTATGAGGATCAGCATGCAGGCAAACACTGCAAGAAGAGGAAGGATGCAAATCAATACTGAAGGAATAACTGGTCCTGAAAACATGTCTTATACCCTGAACTGTTCTACTGTGAAATTTATTATGCTTCTCATCTGGTCAAGATTCGTCTGATTGAGAATGCCCAGACGGAACATGCCGGATTCAATGAGGCTATAAAAAAGATCGTTCATGTCCTTTACCGGAACATTTTTTATCTCGCCTTTTTTCTGCCCGCGGATGATGATTGTGCTCATGAGATGCTGGATACGGATTACGCGTTTCTTGATCCTCTCGTTGATGTCAACGCCGCCTTTTTCAAGCTGCATGAGGTACATCTGAAGAACCTTGAAGAACTTGCAGTTTGATTCCGCAATGTCGAAGATCTTCAGGAAAAGCTGCTTCAGGCAATCGATTGAATGGAGTTCCGGCTGCTTGATGATTTCAAGAAGCTGCCTTTCAACATCTCCCGTAAGCTGCTTTATGCTGAACGAAAAAATTTCGCGCTTGTTCTTGAAGTAGATATAGAGGGTAGTGCGGGTGATTCCGCAGCGGTCTGCGATTTTCTGGTACGTCACATCCTCATAGCCTTCTGTGATGAAAAGCTCAAGTGATTTTTCAAGAATCTCTTTTTTGCGTTTTTCGTGTTCAACTACGATAGCCATTATATTGTTCCGTCCTTAGCGGTAAATGTACAGTGTTGTATCAAGGTTTCCGGCCTTGAGTGTCTTTAAGGCAGAAGCTTTTTTACAAATGCATTCCTGAAATTTTTTCTGGCTTGTGATGACACCCATCTGCCAGTTTTCAAAATCAACAAAGAGCGACTTCATCTCACTATAAAGATCTTCCGCATCCGCCTGATCAAGGAGACGTTCTCCATATGGAGGATTGCAGAGAAGAAGACCTGTTTCATACGGAGCATGGATGTCCTTGTAGTCGCTCTGGATGAAATCGGGACGCTCGATCCTCATGTCGCTTCCGATGAGCTGGAGTGCGCGGCCTGCCATTACACAGGCATGTTCCGCATTGAGTCTTGAACGCTCAACGGCTGCAGGATCTATGTCGCTTCCTGTGATGCGGCATTCAACATCGGTGCGGATTTTTGATGCTTCCTCTTTTTTGATCTCAAGGGCACGCTGCTGGTTGTAGATCACAAGATTTTCGTAGGCAAAACGACGTCCGAGACCCGGTGCGATATTGTGTGCGTAAAGAGTTGCCTCAATTGCGATGGTTCCGCTTCCGCAGAACGGATCGTGAAGGGGAGTCTTGCGTCTCCACATCATTTCCTGGAGAAGCACGGCAGCTGTCGTCTCACGGAGAGGGGCAATTCCGCCGTCAGTACGGTAACCGCGTTTATGAAGTGCCTCACCGCTTGTATCAAGAAGAATTGTCGCAACATTCTTATCAAGGTAGACGCGTACATCAACGGACTCTCCGCTTTCCGGCATTGAACCGATGTGCCACACGTCACCAAGTTTTGTGTAGATTGACTTGAGGATCATGGACTGAATGCTGTGCTCACTGTTGAGTTTGCTGCCATGAACGCGAACCTTGTCAACAATTACACGGGCAGTTTTCTTGAGATAGTCCTGCCAGTTGATTCTATAGCATCCGTCAAAAAGTTCGTCAAAATTGTAGGCCTTGTATTCCGCAAGCTGGATGTAAACGCGGTCGCTCGTACGAAGACAGAAATTTGCACGATACATTGCATCCATATCACCGCTGAAAGTCACTCGACCCGGTGACTGCCTGTCCTGCAGTGTATATCCCAAATGTTTGATTTCATTTCCAAGAATTTTTTCTGCGCCTACTGCACAGAGTGCAACATATGTCATCTTCGCCTGCCTGCAACCTGAATTTTATTTTGACATTTTATCAGTTTTTGTAATTTTGTTCAAATTGGAAAAATACAGTTGAAAAGTCTTAAAACCGCACTTACCGGTCTCAGCGTTGAACAAATCGAAAGGACAGCAAAGGATGCTTAGAGACAAAAACGGCGCTCCATTTCTTGGAACGCCGTTAAATTTTTTATCTATACTTCTGGGCTTTGATGCCAGATGTTTATGGCAAACTTATCTGTATTTACTTGCTTTGTGCTCGTCGATTCTAAACATAACAGAGTTTCCTGAAGGATTTTGTTCTGCATTCAACGTCACTTTTTGACCGGCACCAGCAGGATAATCAGGCGAATTCGGAACCCAGGAATTCTGAAGGAAAATTCCATACTTTGGACCAAGACTGCATTCTTTTACAATTCTGTCAGTAGGATCTTCCTGCATTTTAGTTTCAGTTTTATCATCCATCAATCCTGCCATGAACATGAAATAATACTTGTCTGAAACAGCCCAAGTAACCATATGATAACTATCACCAGAATCTTTAGTCATAAGACATGCGTTTACAAGATCATTTGCATTCCAAGTTGTTGGATATCCATCAATCGTATTTGGTCCGGTAGGATTGTTTCCTCCACGAATAAAAAGTCCTATATTAGGGCATTCTGTATAATTCCATTTATAGATACCGGAACCATTATCATCATAGTTTTTTGTCATCTGCTGATCGCCACTTGTTGCAGTTACTTTACCATGAATATTTGTAACCTCAACTACGGTTTTATAAGCAACTTCAAAACCAAATTCTTTCTCACTTCCTTTAATTGCTATGGCAGTTATCTGAAATTCTTCTCCGGTATTTGCGTTATTATTCCCCAATTTTTTTTCTGAAGTATCTGAAGTATTAGCATCGCCAAATATCTCTCTTCTTCCAG
>CALELJ010000194.1 GCA_937902445.1 uncultured Treponema sp.
ATTGACATGCAGAACCCCGAAACACCTATTACAACCCAGATGATCGTTGACCATGTGGTGGACAGCACTGGCTTAAAAGAAGAAAATGTTAAGAAGGCCGTTAATGTCAATATGGGCAGAATTGAAAAACAAGGCCTTGTAAGAAGAGTCACCAGAGGCGTTTACTGTAAGCAAGTAAAAACAGCATTCGGTAATTATTCTGCCGGAAATGAACAGCTGTTTTGCAAACTTTTGACTCATGATGGAGCTAAGGTTATCGGTTACGAAGCAGGGGCTTCCGCACTAAATAGAATGGGGCTGACGACACAAGTGCCGCAAAAAATCTGCATTGCAACAAATGCTTATAACAGGCTTCAGCCTGAAGGCGTAGACGTTGACCTTAGAAAACCTGTTACTGAGGTTACAACAGAAAACTGTCGTTATCTTCAGATTCTTGATGTAATCAATGATATGGATAAGTTTCCGGTAGATGCAGCAAGACCTGAAGAACTGGTCAGAGGAGTAGCCTGGGATTTTGGACTGGATGTAAATAAGCTATTGATTTATTGCAGGCAGTTTTATAATGACAGATTACTTGGAAGAACCGTTGATATCATGCTGGGAGGTGTGCCGTTATGAGACTTCATGAAGACAAATATTCATTTTTAGCATTGCTTGGTGCTATTCATAACGAGACAGGCATACGCCAGGATATATTGGAAAAAGATTATTATGTGTGTTTGCTACTTGAAGAACTGGCAGAAAAACAGAAGAGGGTTCCAGCCTACTTCAAGGGCGGGACAGCCTTATATAAGGCACAGAAAAGCATCCGCAGGTTTTCTGAAGACATCGATTTGACCGTAGCAGTGGATGGTTGTACCAATAGTCAGGCAAAAAAGCGATTAGAAACGGTTTCGAAGAAATATGCTTCTCTTCCCAGAACCGCAAGAAAAGAGCTTGAAGAAGACAGAAAGGGGAGCATTACCAGTGTTTATAATTACGTTCCGAGTGCTGCTTTCGACCAGAACGATCCTCTACAACGCTTTGGTTTTGTAAAGGTGGAAGCTACCTCTTTCACGGTGAGTGAACCCTTCACGGAGCTTGAAATTGAACCCGCCATTTACACTTTTGCCAACGCAGAACAGCGGCAGATCCTTAAAGAGAAATTTGAAGTAGTGCCTTTTACGCTCGGTACGATTCGATTGGAACGCATTTTTGCGGATAAACTTTTTGCTGCGGAATTTTATTACGAAAGAGAAATGTACTTTGATGTTGCAAAGCATCTCTATGACACAAGTGTTATGTTTTCTTTACCTGAAATAACAGAGTTGGTAAAGGACACAGAATTGTTCAAAAGGATGCTGAGCTATAAGCGTCTTGAAGAAGAGCGTCGCACCGGCAGCGATCTTGCAGAAAAGAGCTTTATTGATTTTACCATATTTGAAGGGATGAAAACAGATCAAAAACTGAAAAATGCGTTCGATGAAATTAAAGCGGTAGTTGGATTCGTTGAATCAACCATTGAAAAGA
>CALELJ010000195.1 GCA_937902445.1 uncultured Treponema sp.
ACAGCAAAAATTTAAATGAAAAGATTTCAAATCTGAAGAAAGATGCTGTTGCGCGGGCAAAGAAAAACGGTGTGGATCTTGGTGTTCTTGGATATGATGAAAATGGAAATCCAGTTCTGTCGAAGGAAGAGATTGCAAGAAGACAGCAGCAGGAAAAAAATGCCAGGGAAGCTGCTGAAAGAAAGCATGATGAGGAAGTTCTTGCTGAAAAACTGAAGAAGGAAGTTGAAGAGAAATTCAGAAAAGAACAGGAAGCTATAAAAGCGGCGGAAGAAAAAAAGGCAAAGCAGGAAGCTGCTGCTAAGGCCGCTGAAGAAAAAAAAGCAAAAGAACTTGCAGAAAAAAAAGCTGCGGAAGAAAAGAAGGCAAAGGAGCTTGCTGAGAAAAAAGCTGCAGAGGAAAAAAGACTTCAGGAAGAAAATGCCCGCAATGCTTCTCAAAAGGCTAGAAAGGATATTGAGAATTCAATTGCGGAAGGAAAAAAACTTCTTGAGCAGGGTGATATCGATGGTGCCATTAAAGCTTTTGAAAAAGCTGAATCACTGCTGCCTGAAGATGATAAACTTTATTCCGGTGAAAAACTTGGAGAGATAGCCAGTGCGCTTTATGAAGCTTCGGAAAAATCATCAGGCGATAAGAAAAAACAGCTTGAAAAGCTTTCTGGTGAAAAAGCTCTGGCTGCAATAGCAAGAAATCCTGGGGATCCTAATGCACTTTTTGTTGCCGGCATGGATGCCATTACAAAGAGAAATCTTTCAGATGCTGAAAGTTATTTGCTGGATGCCATTGCAAAGAATCCTACAAACTATATGTATTACTATCAGCTTGGTCGTGTGCTTGCAATGCAGAAAAAATATGACAAGTCCTTGAATGCGTTCCAATCGTGTGTAAAACTTAACGATAGGTTTGCGCCTGCATTCTACAATTCCGGCTATGTATGTGAACAGTCCGGGAAAAAACAGGACGCCTTGAATTACTACAGGAAAGCAACTGAAGTAAATCCTTCTCATGAGAATGCCTATATCGGACAGGGGCATATACTTGTGGAGATGAAGAAATACGATGAAGCCATGAATGCTTTTACGAAGGCACAGGAAATCAATCCTAACAGGTCCCAGATATATCAGGAACTGGGTTCATGCTGTGTGGAACAGAAAAAGTATGCGGATGCTGAGTCTTATTTTAAGAAGGCTCTCACTTGCTCTGATGTGTCGAAAGAAAAAAATGCACTCACATATTATAATCTTGCTACCGTAATGTATGAACAGAATAAAAAAACGGAAGCATTGGATTATGCAAAGAAAGCCTACGACAGCAAGGATAAGACTGATAAAACAGTTAAAACAAATATCATTTATGTTTATGGTCTTGTTGTTCAGGATAGTGGAAAGGATGATGATGCCATCAAGATTTATAATGAAGGGCTTTTGATAGACAGTGGCCATGTCAAAACAAATACAAACCTTGGTGTTCTTTATCTTAAAAAGAACAGGGCTCCTGAAGCGGTTGTCGTATTGACCAATGCCTATAATGTTGAACCTGGAAATTTTGAGGTCAACAATAATCTTGGAAGCGCCTACAGGCAGATCAAGGATTATAAAAAATCTGCGGAACATTATAAAAAGGCTCTTGCTGTAAATCCAAAGGATATGACTGTTAAACAGAATCTTGCAAGATCCTATGCTTCTGCGGAAGATTTTAAAAACGCGAAAATCGTTTATCAGGATCTGATAAAGAAAGAACCTTCAAAATGGGATCATTGGCTTGAACTTGCCAGGGTCTGCATTTCTCAGGATGACAAGACAACTGCAGCTGCCTGTCTTGACCACCTTAATAAAAATGCACCTTCATTCCATTCTGATGAAGTCAACGCCATGATGACTGAACTTGGTTTCTAGTCTGATATAAACATTTAAGGGGCTTGTCCGGAATATACTTTGGGACTGCCCCTTTTTTTAAGTCCTTTTCACAAGTGAGAACAACTGTTTTCTTGTGATTGTTGTAAAGACAGGCCGGCCATGAGGGCAGTGAGGGTCTGGAAGTTCCAGGGCACCACGGGCAATCTGTGAAGCGGTCTGTGCATCAAGAACTGTTCCGTCCATTACGGCAGTGCGGCAGGCAGTAGATGCGATGGCACAATTCATCAGGTCTGATGGATTTACTCGCCTGTCAAGGACATCCTTCTTTAAATCCGCTTCTTTGCCTTTCCATCTTGCAGGAACTGAAGTGAATTCCCATTTTCCGTTTCCACAGTTTTTGCATTCAAAACCGGCTTCCTTGAGCTTGTCCTTTATGGCTTCAATGTAGTTGTCATCAGCCTCGTTGTCTGTCTGGACTACATAAGGTACCAGCAGCTTCTGGGTTTCCTTTGCTTCAGCCATCAGCTGGTTGTAAATCATTCTTTCGTGGGCCGCATGCTGGTCAATTATGTACAGAACATCGTTTTTTTCAGCTATGAGGAATGTCCCCATTGTACTTCCGACAAAATGAAAACCGTCGTCTGAATCCTGACTGCTGGAATTTTTCATCGTAATGTTGTCCGGCAGGTAGTTTGGCTTGAAAGATTCTGGGACTGACGTATTTGTGAAAAAACGTGAACGGCTTCCGGCGGATGGGGAACTGCCCGAAATTGAAAAATGATTTGAATCAGGTTTGTTTCTCTTGGCTCCGTCGTAGGAAACGTCGCTTTTTATTGTGTATTTTGAGACTGTAGTTTTTTTATCGTCAAAATAAAGATCTGGGGATTCAAAGGCAAGAAGTTTTTCTGCTTCATTTTTTTCTTCGTTGAATGCAAGCTGTGCAAGATTTATGTTTTCTTCAGAGGCTGGAATTCCAGAGTCATTTTCCGAAAGCATGGTTTTGACTGTATACTGCTTGAAAAAATTCCTTATTGCGGAACTTACTTCATGGTGGAGGGAGCTTATGTCCTTGAATCTTGCTTCCTTTTTTGCAGGATGGATGTTGAAGTCAACAAGAGAAGAATCCATCTGTACAAAAAGACAGGCCACCGGGAAAGTTCCGTTTGGAAAATATCCCTGGGTTCCGTAGACTATGGCCTGAACAAGGGCGTATTCCTGTATTTTTCTTCCGTTGACATAGATGAAGATGTCCTTTCTGCTGGATCTGGTGACTGAAGGTTCTCCGATTATTACTGTAAAAGAAAACTTGTCGCTGGGTTTTTCTGCCTTTATTTCATAGAAAAGTTCTTCATTTTCAAAGAACTGGTTTGTCTGCACAAATCTTTCTTTAAGTGACTGACCTGCGGGGAGATTGAGCTTTTCCTCGCCGTCACTTGTGAAAGTAAAGGCAATGTCCGGGCGTGGAAGAACCTTTTCCTCGAATGTTGACCGGCACATGGTTCCTTCGCTGGAAGGTCTTTTTAAAAACTGTCTTCTTGCCGGGAAATTTTCAAACAGGCCCTGAGTCTGTACTATTGTTCCATCTGTAAGTGAGCAGGGTGTTATTATGTGGTCTTCCGTAACGGAAGCATTCATCCTGTTTCCGCCGCTTATTATTTCAAGACGGCTTACGGCTGCCATTGAGGACAATGCTTCTCCACGAAATCCCAAAGTTGAAAGATGGAGAAGGTCTGTTTCCGTTGAGATTTTACTTGTTGCATGGGGTCTTGCGCATTGTGTCAGGTCTTCCTTTGTCATGCCGCAACCGTTGTCGACAACGCGGATTTTTTCAATTCCGCCTGATTCGATTTCAACATCAATTTTCGTTGCGCCTGAGTCTACTGCATTATCCATAAGTTCACGGACAATGGCATTAGGTCTGTCGATGACTTCTCCTGCTGCGATTTTTCTTGCGACTTCTGCGTTTAATAATCTGACTCTGCGCTGTTCTGCCATTTATGATCTTGTTCCTGTAATTTCTGTTGATTCGTTGAAAAGCTCAAGGGAAGGTTCTGCTTTTGAAGAAGATTTTCTTGGCTTCTTTGTTGCCACTTCCTCTTCTTCTACTGCGGGACTGTTCATGAGTATCTGGATTTTTCCTTCCATGGCATCAAGTTCCTTTTCAAGGGACTTTGCAAGTTTGATTCCTTCCTCAAAGTTTTTAAGGGCATCCTCAAGACTTATGTCGCTTTGCTTGATGTTCTGCGAAAGTTCCTCCAGTTTTTCAAGCTTTTCTTCAAAGTTTGTCATATATTACCTCGTTCATCTGTTCTGAACATCCCTGAAAATTGAGGTATTCAGGGACGTCTTTGGTTTTTAATCAACTGTAGCCGTGAACTCACCGGAAGCAGGAGTGATCTTTATCGTGTCTCCGGGCTTCACCTGACTTGAATCGCGTATTATGGTTCCGTCTTTATCAGTAATCATCGAATACCCTCTGTCAAAGATTGTCTGTGGATTGCAGTTTTCAAGTATCTCAACTGCACGGGCAATTCTTTGCTTTCTGTCACGCAACCTGTCTTCCATACATGTCTTCATGGAATCAAAAGCCCTGTCAAAACGTTCGGAAAAACGCTGTTCGATGTTCTGCAGTCTTGTCCTCATGTTTTCCGGATCAAAAGTCCTCAACAGGAGCCTCAGGTTGTTCAGTCTGTTTTCGATGGAACTGTATAGATCCTTACTATAATAAGCAAGGTTGTCCACTATCATGGATTTTTCAGGAATGACTATTTCTGCGGCGGCACTTGGAGTAGGAGCTCTTCTGTCGGCGGCAAAATCGCTTAAGGCCCAGTCAATCTCATGACCAACAGCCGAAACCACAGGAATTTTGGAATCTGCGATTGCCCTTACGACATTTTCGTCGCTGAACGGTAAAAGATCTTCCAGACTGCCGCCGCCACGGCCAACGATCAGTACATCACACATGTTGTACTCATTTGCGGTCTTTATCATGTTTACAATTGTAGGAGCCGCAGTTTCTCCCTGTACCAGTGCTGGAAAAATAATGATGTCAATCTTGTCGTTCCTTCTTTTTCTGATGTTCAGGATATCTCGAAGGGCAGCCCCGTTTGGACTTGTTACGATGCCGACTCTTTTAGGAAAAAAGGGGAGAGGACGTTTTCTTGCCTGATCAAAAATTCCTTCTGCCGCAAGCTTTCTTTTGCGCATTTCAATCATTTCCATGATGTTGCCTGTTCCGGCTTTTTCCATGGTGGTGATTATGAGCTGATAGTTTCCTCTAGGGGCATAGACGCTGATTTTTCCCCTGACCTGAACCATTGTTCCGTCTTTAGGCTGAAAATCGAGATATTGTGCGCTTCCACGGAACATGACGGCGCTGATCTGTGCATCTGCGTCTTTTAATGAAAAATACAGATGCCCCGATGTGCTGGGTTTGAAATTTGAAATTTCCCCCCTGAGAAGAATGTTCTGAAAAGAGTTTTCAAGCATTGTCTTGATGAGTTCCGTCAGCTGGCTTACCGTCAGATGATTGTCTTTTTTCTGTTCAAACATTCCTTCCATAATTTTTGGATTGTAAACATTCCATTTAATTTAGACAAGGGAATTCCGATAATGAAATGATGAAGAATTTGGTGTTTTTGTACGCAGGGAACAATTCTACCCATGCTTTTGATGATGTTTTTTCAGGAAAATCTGCCTTCAGCCGCTGTCTGGAATGGACTAAAAAAATCCCGGACTGTGGCGGTGTAATTATTTTTTCTTCCGCCAGAAATGAGGAAAAAGTCAAATGCGCACTTGCTGAAGCAAATATCAATGATTCCAGAATCATTCTCAAAGAAAAATGGCTATGCCGCGACCTTGTTGTCACCATGTCCGTGGAAATGGCATCTGCAAAAGCTGAAAATGCCGTCTATACTGATTCCGACAGGCCTTTTCTTGATGAGACCCTTACAAAAGAAGTTCTTGCGTGTCATGAAAAATACATTGCTGAATACACCTTTGCCGATGGATACCCTTTAGGCTTTGCACCGGAAGTGATCCACGCCGGAACTCTGAACATCCTTTCTACTTTTGCCACTGAAACGCACAAGGAAGCTGCCGATGTTGAAGTCAGCAGTGATTGTATTTTCAATCTTCTTAAAACCGACATAAATTCCTTTGAAATAGAATCTGTCATAGCTCCTAAAGATTACAGAATGTCAAGGTTTGATTTTTCATGCGGAACAAAAAGAAATCTTCTTGCGTGCAAAAATCTTTTTGAAAAGGCGCTTGAAAAAAAAGCTGGATTTTCAGCAGTTGAGCTTTCCGATCTTGCCCTTGAATGTGCTGAAGTCCAGCAGACTCTTCCCGCATTCTATAATGTACAGATAAGCCGGAACTGTTCTTCCATCCCGGTTTATTCTCCATATCCTGAGGCATTTAAAAAGAAATATGGAGTTCTTCCTGTGGAATCGGAAAATTCAGGCGATAGTGGAATGTCTCTGGAAAAATTCAACGGTCTTGTATCACAGATTGCCGAGTTTTCGGAAGATGCTGTCATTGGACTTTCTGCTTTTGGAGAACCTCTTCTTGAAAAAAATATAGCCGCCTATGCAGATGCTGTTTTACAGAATAAGAATCTTTCGCTTTTGATTGAGACAGACGGAACTCTTGTGACCGCAGAACTTGCCTCAAGGATTGCCGAAGTTTCACAAAAGCATGGTCCGAGAAATAATGGTGAGAAAAACATAATCTGGATTGTTTCAATCGATGCTGTGACTGATGCCATGTATTCGTCCCTGGTAAAATCCGGTTCTTTTGAAAAAGCTGTGGCTTCCGTAGGAATCCTTTCCCGCAGTTTCCCGGGCAGTGTATATCCTCAGTTTACAAGAATGAATGAAAATGAATCGGAACTGGAGCCTTTCTACCGTTACTGGCATGATAAAAATTCTCCTTCATCAGGAAACCTGATAATCCAGAAATATGATGACTGCTGCAAGACATTGCCGTCGAGAAAACCTGCTGATCTTGCTCCTCTTGAAAGATTTCCATGCTGGCATATAAAACGGGATATGACTATTCTTGCTGATGGATCTGTGCCTTTATGCAGACAATATCTTCTTGATTCTTCAATCGGAAATGTTTTTGATGATGGAATTGAACAGATCTGGAAAAAAACTCTTGCAACGGTAAAGGAACATATTGCAGGAAATTACAGCGAAAAATGCAGGGATTGCGATGACTACTATACCTTCAATTTTTAATGAACATAAGGTCTCCTATACGGTTCTTGGAGGAGCTGAAAAAAACGGAAGGATAACCATGCCTTCTGTTACCTGTGTCGTTCTAAGCCGGAATGCAAGACAATACAGGTCCATGATCCTTGAAAATCTTCTTGCCAAAGGTTTTGCAAAAATCGTCAGTGTAAATCCAAAGACAGAAAAAGGTTCGATTGAGCAGCTGGCTCATCATTTCCCAACGATAGATTTTCTTGTAGCACTTGAGGATGTTTCGCAGGGAGAATTGTTGAATCTTGCCTTTGCCCATGCAACGACGGAATACGTTCTTGTTCTTCAGGAAGAAATGTGCTGCGATAAAATCTCATTGAACTCTGCAGTGGTTGAAAGAATGATCGAGAAAAAACAATTCTGTGTTGTTCCAAGACTTCATAATGTTGATGGCGGAAGAATACCGGTAACTTTCATTCCTGCGACAAACCGTTCAGTGTTTGATATTGAATTTGATTCATCCCTTGCGGACAATCAGAAGACTTTATATTCATATGATTATGCCGGACTCTACGACCGCGAGAAATTCTGTCTTCTCGGTGGAATAGACTATACAATTTCTTCACCGTATTGGCAGAAAATCGATTTCTTTTTCAGGTCCTGGTTGTGGGGTGAAACAACAACAGTCTTTAATTCCTTCGATTTCAGTTATTCAGGTTCTGTTCCGGAGGAAGACCATACCGTGGAACTGTCATATGTGCGGTTCTATCTGAAAAACCTTCTTCCTGTATTTGTTTCAGATCATGGAAGAATCTCAAAAAGTTCGTTCATCAGATTCAGGATGAGAAGCGGCTGCGGACTTATGGAATCGCTGCGGCAGTTCAATGATGCCATTAGATGGACAAAGGAGAATCAGTACAGGTTCAAGACTGATGCTGTATCTCTTATCGAAGACTGGGGAAAATAATGATTTTAAAAACTTTGGCTGATGGAATCAGAAAGATTACCCGCGGGAAAAAAAGGGTAGTTGTAATAGTTCAGTGCAGAATGTCATCTTCAAGGCTTCCTGGTAAAGCTCTTCTTCCTCTTGGCGGAAAAACAGTTCTTGAATGGACACTTGCCTCGATGAAAAAAATACCGGCGGAAAAATATTATCTCGCAGTTGATGAAGGCAGCCGTGAAGCATTGGAAAGTGTCGCTGAAAAATGCGGATGGGATTTCTATGCAGGTTCCCTTGAGGATGTCCTTGACCGTTTCTGCAATGTAATAAAAATTTCAAAGGCTGATGTCGTTGTCCGGGCAACTGCAGACAATCCGTTCCTTTTCTATGAAGCAGCACAGAAAATGGTTGAAGAATATTTTGAAAGGGAAAAAACATCTCCGTCTGATTATCTCACATATTCAGGTCTGCCTCATGGATCAGGAGTTGAAATGTTCAACGCCCATTCTCTCCTCAAGGCTGCGGGACAGACTGATCTTCCATATGACCATGAACATGTTGGTCCTGCTTTGTATAACCACACTGATAAATTTAAATGTGATTTTATCAAGGCGCCTGTAAAATTTAATCATCCGGAATACAGGACAACAATCGACACAAAAGAAGACTACCACCGTGCCCTTGAAATCGTAGAGCAGATTTCTGGAAACTCCCTGGTTGAGGAACCTTATACAACTGACATGATTCTTGAAGCTCTCGAAATTCCTTCGATTAAAAATCCAGTCCTTCTTGTTCCGTCTGTGAAAAAAGGGCATGGTACGGGACATTTGAGAAGGTGTCTTTCTCTTGCAAATGAAAATAAATGGGATGTCTATATACCCTCAGATGCTGATCTGCCGCAGACTAAAGAACTTGTGGATCAGGCTGTTTCCGCAGGGCTTGAAAAATATCATATAATTGATTCTTTTGAAGATCTTTCATATTACTCCACAGTATTTACTGATCTGTTCTATACAGATGATGAAGTTGCCTCAAGGTTCTCTTCAAAAGCCACCGTCATTGCAATTGATGAAGGAAATACAAATTCTGACTATGCGGATTATGTTCTTGATGTGCTTCCTTCCGCAAACAAGGACCGTGTTGTGAATGTTTCGGCTCCTCATCTTATTCCACGTCCACAAAAAATTCGTTCTCCAGAGCAGACTCAGTTAAAGATAAAAAATGCTGTGGTTACACTTGGAGGTGAGGATCCTGCTGAACTCACGCTGCCTGCCGTAAATGCTCTTTGCAAAAATGAGGTCTACGTAACCGCAATAGTTTCATCCGAAGAACAGAAGAAAAAAATAGAAGACCGGCTTGATGAAGATGGAAAGAAATTTGCCAAAGTCATTCTTCCTGTTGAGAACTTGAAGGAAAAACTTCACAGCTATGATCTTGTGGTAACACATTTTGGATTCACTGCTTTTGAGGCCGCCAGCGCCAATTGTGCCGTAATCCTTCTGGGTACAAGTCCTCTTCATGTTCAGCTGTCTGAATCAAGCGGATTCCAGTGTCTTGTACCATCTCAGATAAATCCATCAAAGATGAAAAAACTTCTTGAAAACCAGAGCTCCCTTTATAAAAAAATCGATGCAGAAGAAAATGAGTCGCTGGGAACATTTACGAAGAAACTTTCCTGTGGAAACCATTTCAAATGTCCCGTCTGCCAGAAGGAAGATGTAAGTAAAAACAGGGTGGTTGCAAGAATTCCTGAAAGAACATTCAGAAGATGCAATGACTGCGGAATGGTCTATATTGGCTGGACTGTAAAAGAAAAGCAGACTGAATATAACCGTGCCTATTTCTTCGAGGATTATGAAAAGCAGTATGGGAAAACATATCTTGATGATTTTGAATCCATCAAATCCCAGTGCGTACGCAGAGTAGGACAGGTGGACTTTCTGTACAGGCATACAAAAAAACATCAGAGAAATTCAGTTACGCCGACTGTTCTTGATATCGGATGTGCCATGGGGCCTTTCCTTTCTGCTGCCAGTGATTCCGGATGGCAGGTTTTTGGTTCCGACATTTCACAGGATGCGGTGGATTACGTCCAGAAGACATTGAATTTTCCAGCTGTCTGTGCTCCTTTTCCAGACGGGGATTTTGCAGAAGAACTTGGCGTTGAGAAATTCGATGCGGTTACAATGTGGTATGTAATAGAACACTTCCAGAATCTTGATGCTGTATTGAGGAAAGTATCGGAACTTGTAAAGCCAAACGGAATCTTTGCATTCAGCACGCCATCGGGATCAGGTGTAAGCGCAAAATACAATACAGAAAAATTTTTCTATCAAAGTCCATCAGATCATTTTACAATCTGGGAGCTCAACAGAGCGGAATCAATTCTCTCAAAATACGGATTTGAGGTCTGCAGGATTGTATCTACAGGAATCCATCCTGAACGCTTTCCTTACGCCATCAGAAAAAAGCTTTCAAAGGATTCCTTCATGATGAAAATTCTTCATGCTTACTGCAGGATTTTCAAGCTTGGCGATACTTTTGAAATCTACTGTCGCAAAAAAAAATAGAAATCGACTGAAAGGGCTTCCCGTCAACATTTCTTCCCGTCCTATTAAGAAGATCTGAATTTTTACCGAAAATTCAAATACGATGGGTGAAAAATATGTTTTGATTCTGGGCGCAGGGCTTATGCAGCGTCCTTCGATAGAAGCCGCAAAAGAACTCGGCTATAGAACTCTTGTTATTGATGCAAATCCTCAGGCCGTCTGTGTGCCATTTGCCGACCGTTTTGAAAAAGTCGATCTCAAGGACAGGGAAGCAATCGCAAATCTTGCACTGTCACTGAAAGATGAGCTTGCCGGTATTTTTACAGCCGGAACCGACTTCAGCGCCAGTGTATCTTATGCAGCTGAAAATGCGGTCTTCCGTCCCATAGCTTCCAATCTGCACTGAATGCAAGCAATAAGATCCTCATGCGAAAGTGTTTTTCCAGCCATGGCATTCCTTCTCCGGATTTTTTTGAGGCCGATGAAGATTATGTTTCTTCCGTTGAAAATGGAAAATCTGAAAAACTTGCATTCCCTAAAGTTGTAAAACCTGTTGACAACATGGGTGCCCGTGGTTGCCGCCTTGTACGCAGCAACGAAGAATTTCTGCCGGCCTTGAAGGAAGCTGTCAGCTACAGCCGCACAGGGAAGGCCATTGTAGAAGACTACATGGCAGGTCCAGAATTTTCCATCGATGCCCTTGTCGTCAACGGTAAGGTAACGGTTACAGGATTTGCTGACCGTCATATTTTCTTTGAGCCATATTTCATTGAGCTTGGTCATACAATGCCTTCGTCATGTTCTCCAAAGATAAAGGCGGAACTCATTGATTGCTTTACAAAGGCGGTACATGCCCTTGGCCTTACTTCCGGGGTAGCAAAAGGCGACATCAAGTACACTGAAAAAGGTCCTATGATCGGTGAGATTGCCGGACGTCTTTCCGGAGGCTACATGTCGGGCTGGACATTCCCTTATTCTTCCGACGTGAACCTTACAAAGGAAGCCATGAAGATTGCCCTCGGACAGGTTCCTGAAAGCGCGGAAACAGATGAAGTTCCGTCTTTGAAATTCAGCCATGAACGTGCATTCATTTCAATTCCGGGAAAAATAAAAAGCATTTACGGACAGGACAATGCCATGGCATCTCCTTTTGTGAAAAATATTTTTTATTTATTTGTTGCAATTTTAACAGTTGCTGTTTTGTTTTTCATTATTGCGCACACAAATACGAAGG
>CALELJ010000196.1 GCA_937902445.1 uncultured Treponema sp.
ATTCGTCTAGTAGAAGCCAATGCATGCCATAACTTTCGCCCCACGAATTGCAAAGCAATTCGTGACTATGAATGTAGCGACGATATCTAGCGGTTTTGTCAGACTCGTACTGACTGGTAGATTTTTATTCAACTATGATTGCCAAAGTTGTTGGCATTATTATTTTGTATCTTCTTCCAAAGCCTTCTGCATGAGCTCATCGTATGGGTCTGCAGCCCGCCTGAAGTTGTAAAGTTTTCCATCTTTCAGGAAACAATGGCGTGAATGTGCTGTGACACAAAGCGCACCTGTTTTCTTATTTTTCATTGTGTATCCGATTTCAAGCTTGAGTCCGTTGTATCCCAGGACCTTGACTTCAATTTCAAGTATGTCTGCAAACTCAGTTGGAGTCTTGTAGTCGATGTCCAGTCCCACAACAGGTGAACCGATTCCCTTGCGTTCAACTTCTTCAAAGGGCATTCCAATTTCTTCAAGATATTGAACACGGGCTTCTTCCATAAACTTTATGTAATTTGAATGATGGGTTATTCCCATTTTGTCTGTCTCATGGTAATTGATTTTTCTTGTGTATACGATCATAGGCACATTATATATTGTAATCCGGCAGAAAGGGAACATCCTTAAAAGAGCGGAATGATTATGGGGCAATTTTTTTTTTAGGCTTAATCATCTAATGATAGAGCCTCTGTGGTAGTCTATAACCATAAGGACGAACGGAGGTAAATATGATTGATTATATCTTTTGTCTGGTCATGACATTGAACATGGCAGCTTTTCTCGTATCATTGATTCTATATTTGAAGGAAGAACTTAAACACTCCCGTTATGAGAGAATCGGAAACTTTATAAAGCAGCAGGAACTTGAAAGCCTTGATGAGGCAGTGTAAAAAAAAGGACTGTCCCGTCGGACAGCCCCTTTGGTCAGCTTTTTACAGCTGCATTATTTCCATGGATTCTTTCTGATGAAAGTCTCGTTTCTTTCGTAGCCAACGCTTACGATTGAAACTGGAGTTTCTGTGAAAGCTTCGATGAATTCAATGTACTTGCGTGCATTCTTTGGAAGCTTGCTGTACTTCTTGATTTCCTTGAGGGATGTCTTCCATCCGTCAAACTTTTCAAGAACAGGCTTTGCCTTGTTGAGCATATCTACATTTGATGGGAAGTCTGTAACGATCTTTCCGTCGATTTCGTAAGCAACGCAGGCTTCAATCTGATCCATTGCATCGTAGATATCAAGGTGTGTGAGAACGAGTCCATCCATGCTGTTGAAGCGGCATGCGTAGCGGAGTGCAACCAGGTCAAGGTAACCGCAGCGGCGTGCGCGGCCTGTTGTTACACCATATTCACGGCCTGTGTCGCGTACATAGCGGCAAAGTTCGCTTTCTGATTCGTCTGCTTCATTGAATTCTGTCGGCATTGGACCGTTTCCAACGCGTGTCTGGTATGCCTTGAAAACACCAAGAATCTGGTCGATTGAGTGTGGACCGATTCCTGAACCTGTACAGGCACCTGCGGCACAAGATGTTCCGGATGAAACATAAGGATATGTACCTGAGTCAATGTCGAGCATGGCACCCTGTGCACCTTCAAAGAGGATGTTGTCCTTTCTGAATTCGTGCATCTTTGCAACAAGGTCAACTCTCATTGAAAGAAGCTGGTCCTTGTATTTGTTGATGTATTCAAGATCCTCACCGTCGAATTCTGCCATCTTGTCTGCCCAGTCAAGGTCAGCAAGACGAACACCGTCGCGGTGTGCCTTTTCTGCGTATGCAATACCCATGCCACGGCCTGTTGTTCCGATTGGGCGCTTGCGCTGTGCATCGCGTTCCTTGTCCATTGTTCTGTATTTTGGAAGAATAAGCTGTGCGCGGTCAGAGATGAATACGCGTCCTTCCCAGTCGATGCCATTGTCCTTGAGCATCTGGAGTTCGTTGAAAAGAGCTTCAGCGTCGATTACCATTCCGCTTCCAAGGAATACTGTCTTGTCCTTGTAAAGGATTCCGCTTGGAACCTGATGGAGTGCAAACTGCTTTCCGTCTACAACGATTGTATGTCCAGCATTTGGGCCGCCTGAATAGCGAACTACATACTTGGCATCTTCTGCAAGGTAGTCAACGATCTTACCTTTTCCTTCATCTCCCCACTGGGCACCGATGATTACAACATTCATATTTATTCCTCCTGACTGTCCAGGATGCATTCAGCGCCGAGGGCAGTCAAAAAATAATTGCAAAAAAATAAGCAGGGAATGCGGTCGATGCAACCCTGCTTGCTGTTTTCAGCAAAATCAGCTGTGGATGCTTGTATTGCGTACTGTTACGTCGTGAGCTGAACCTTCACTGATTGTTGTCTGGCTTACGAGTGTGATCTTTGCCTTTTCCTGAAGTTCAGGAATTGAAAGTGCGCCACAGTTGCACATTGTGTGGATGATCTTGCTTGTTGTGAGTGCAACACCGTCGTGCAGGTGACCTGCATATGGAACGTAGGAATCAACGCCTTCTTCGAAAGCCATTGTCTTCTTTCCGCCAACGTCGTAGCGCTGCCAGTTGCGTGCGCGGTTTGAACCTTCGCCCCAGTATTCCTTTACGAAGCTGCCGTTGATGTTGAGCTTTGCAGTTGGAGATTCGTCAAAGCGGGCAAAGTAGCGTCCCTGCATTACAAAGTCTGCACCCATTGCAAGAGCAAGAGTGATGTGATAGTCATGAACTACGCCACCGTCTGAACAGATAGGAATGTAGATGCCTGTCTTTGCATAGTACTCGTCACGTGCCTTTGCAACTTCGATTGTTGCTGTAGCCTGTCCGCGTCCGATACCCTTTGTTTCGCGAGTGATACAGATTGAACCGCCACCGATACCGATCTTGATGAAGTCTGCACCCTGTTCTGCAAGGTACATGAAACCTTCGCGGTCAACAACGTTTCCAGCCCCTACCTTTGCGTTTGGCCATTTTGCGTGGATGTCCTTGAGAGCCTTTCCCTGCCAGCAAGAGTAACCTTCTGAAGAGTCAAGACAGAGAACATCAACACCAGCGTCGAGAAGGGCAGGAACACGTTCCATGTAGTCGCGTGTGTTGATACCTGCACCTACGATATATCTGTGCTGTGCGTCAAGATTTTCGTTTGGATATGTCTGGTGGTTGTCAAAGTCCTTGCGGAATACCATAGAAACAAGGTTTCCCTTTGCATCGATGATTGGAAGCTGGTTTACTTTGTGTGCCCAGATAAGGTCATTTGCTTCTGAAAGTGAGATTCCGTCGTTGCCTGTAACAAGCTTTGCAAATGGAGTCATGTATTCTGAAACCTTTGCGTCTGGAGCAACGTGGTTGATTCTGTAGTCACGTTCAGTGATGATGCCTTCAAGTTTTCCGTGTGCTGTTCCGTCGCTTGTAACTGCGATTGTACTGTGACCTGTTGCCTGGATGAGTTCAACAACTTCCTGAATTGTCTGGTCAGGGCGGATGTTTGAATCAGAAGTTACGAATCCGGCCTTGTATGCCTTTACACGGGCAACCATTGCTGCCTGGTTCTCGATTGTCTGTGAACCGAAAATGAAGCTGATTCCGCCTTCCTTTGCAAGTGCGATGGCAAGTTTATCATCAGATACCGACTGCATGACTGCAGAAACCATAGGAATGTTCATTGTAAGAGCTGGTTCTTCCCCTGCTTTCTTGTTGTAGCGAACAACTGGAGTCTTGAGGGAAACGTTGTCTGGAATACAGTCTTCAGATGTATAGCCAGGAATCAAAAGATACTCAGCGAATGTGTGAGACGGCTCTTCATAGTAATATGCCATGATTTACTCCTAATATAGAAAAATGATAATAGATACTTGCCGATGTATTATAGTGAATATGCGCGCCTTAATAAAGTGAATTTGAAAAGAATTCTTCAGTCGGGAAGAATTTATGCCGAAAATCTAACTATGAAAGTGTCTAAATTTTTTACAGTATCAGTTCTTTGTTTTTCCTTTGGTGCAATGGCATTCTGTCAGTCTTCAACGCACAAAGTTGAAAGCGGCGATACTTATTATTCCATAGCAAGAAAATACGGCGTAAAGGTCAGTGAAATTTATTCAGCCAACGGACTTACTGAAGGCGATACGCTGAAGGTAGGGCAGGTCCTTAAGATTCCGTCTGGTGAAAAAGCCGGAACTGAAAATGTCCAGCCTGCAAAGGAAAGTGCACCTGTTGCCTACGACACCTATGTAGTTCAGAAGGATGATACGTTTTATAGAATCGCAAAAAACAATTCCATCACGGTGGATGAACTTCTTGCGGCCAACGGTTTTACTTCAAGTGAAGTGCTGAAGGCAGGCAAAAAAATCAAGATTCCTCTCAAAGGCGGAACTCCCTCAGCCGGCCCAGCTAAAACAGAAGCTGTCAGAGAGACAAAATCGGCTGAGTCAAAACCTGTGGAAACAAAAGCCGGAACTGTCAGAAAATTCGACACTTATACAGTTCAGAAAGGTGACACCTTTTACCGCATCGCAAAGGTAAATGCAATCACAGTTGACGAGTTGAAGGAACTCAATGGCCTTGATTCCAATTCACAGCTGAAGTCGGGACAGAAGCTCAAGATTCCTGTGACGATTGTTGATACTGCAAATGCAAACCTTCCGTCGCTTCCTGATGATCCAAGAAAGTATTCGGCAAAGAAAGGAGATCCAAATCTTTCATGGCCGGTCAAAAATCCAACAATTACATACATGACTGGAAAAGTAAGTGGAGTTCAGCTTGGATGTGCAAAAAATGAAAGTGTAACCGCCATCCGTGCCGGAACCGTAATGTATGTTGGAAACTACCGCGGTTATGGTCAGGTTGTTTTTGTTCAGACTAAGACGGGCCACATCTATGTTTACAGCGGCCTTGGTTCAATAAAGGTAAAGAAGGGTGACTATCTTGTGTTCGGTGATGTAATCGGTACAGCCGGAACTGACAGCATCAAGGGGACAAACCAGATGTGCCTCATGGTGTTCCAGAAGTCATCGCCTATAGACCCTGCGAAGGCTCCACGAGGTTAAATCCTCGTGAAGCCTTCGTTAGACTTTTTCTTTGCCGCGTCCGCGTCAAAAATGCTTCGCATTTACGAAAAAGTCTCGGCATTATGCATTTACAGAAAACTCTCGGCGAAAGAACTGCAGGGTGCTTCGACTTCGCTCAGCAATCCTGCGCAATTTTAGGACCCCTGAGCAACGTCGAAGGGTCCTGCGGCCTGCGGCAATTAATCAAAGGTTCTGCAGGATTATTTCTCTTATGCCTTCAAAGCGCTGGTCTTTCAGACCGTAGTCCATGTCTTTGTAGGTCCACAGGGCCCTTCCTATTCCGTAGTGTTCAAAGGCTTCGTGTATCTGCTTGAACCAGTACATGGTTGAGGCATTGTCGGCGCGGTCGATTACCCCGTATTCAACGCAATATATGACGCTGTCGAATTTTTCCACATAGTTTACGGCACGTTCAAAAAGGTTCTTGAAATAATCTGGTCCAAGAAGATCAGGACATGTGTTTTTGGCACTGAACCTTATCTTTGGATTTCTTTCAAGACGGTCATGGTATTCTTCCTTTGTAATAGGAAACTTCATCTTCTCATCCATTGGAATGTCATCGCGCCAATATGCCTGCTGCTGGCAGAAAAGAATAGGCTCATAGCAGTGGAAACTGAATCCTACGTTTGGATCGTGGAAGTCAGATAGGGTGGTGATCGAATGTACGCTTGAGTGTCTGGAACCGCATACAAGAATTTTTGTCTGCGGAGCAAAAACGCGGATTATGGAAACGGCACTTTTTGCGATGTTCATCCATGAAATCTGATCGGCTGCATCCATTACGGCATTCAGGAGCTCAAAGCATATCCTTTCAGGTCTTGAGCCGTAGCGCTTTGCAAGGGCAATCCATATGTTGAGGAATCGCATCACAACTTTCTCATTGTGGAAGAATCCGTCGTCGGTTTCTCCTCCAAGAAAGTAATAGCCGTAGATTCTGTGAAGCTCAATGATCATGTTGACATTGTATTCATCACACCACTGGAGACATCGGTCTATGTATTCGAATCCGCTTTCGATTATTTTTCCTTTTTCATCCTGAATCAAAGTGTAATCGACAGTAAGCCTGACGTGATCAAGACCCCATTCGGCAATCTGCCTGATGTCGTCTTTTGTAATGTATGTATCGAGAAATTCTTTTTTAAGACTGCTTTGTGAAAGCCATCCGCCTAAATTTATACCTTTTTCAAAACCTGGCCACTTTTTCATGACTTTATTATAGCAAATTTTTTTTATTTTTCACGAAAATTAATGATTTTAAAAGAAGTTTTTGTTATTTCCTGAGGGGGCGCTATAAACCCAAAGCCAGTCTTGCAAGATTCTGTATGTCCGTAGTTTCTTTCCTTTCATTTGCAAGAGTGATGAAAAGTTCCATGCAGACACGGGCATCGTCATTTGCGCGGTGTGCGCACTGAACATTGATTTTATAGCGGCTGGCCAGAGATTGGAGCCTGTACGGGCCTTCTTCCGTTCCCTTGAAGTCGGGATGGAAGTCCCTTGCGATGCGCAGTGTATCTATGATGCTGTTTGGAAGTGGCTTTCTGCATGACTTTTCAAGTTCACCATTTATGAAATGAATGTCAAAGGGAGCATTATGGGCAACAAGGATTGTGTTTTCTGTTCCGCAGTATTCCATGAAAGAGTCTATGGCTTCAAGAGCGCAGGGGCTTTTGCTTACCATGAAATCATCGATGCCTGTAAGCTGGGTTATGTACATTGGAATTTCAACAGGCGGCTTTATGAGCATGTCGAAGGGTTCTGCAAGGATGCCATGGCGGTTGAATTTCACGGCTCCTATTTCAATGAGGTGGTCGGTACTTGGGTGGAGTCCGGTTGTTTCCGTGTCGACTGCAACATAGGTGTAGTCCTTTTCAAAAAAATCCCGGATTGTTCGCTTGTTGTCAGAAAGTATTTTAAGGTTGCTCATAAATCAAAAAAAATCCGAGGAACTGGAATTCCCCGGATTATGTTCAGTTAAAAAATGACAGTGTCAATTATTTTGCAGAATCAAGGATCTTGTTGATTTCCTTTGAAATTGCATCACAAAGCTTTGCTGCTTCTGCCTTAGACTTTGCAAGTTCAGCATCCTTTCCACCCTTAACTGGTGTACAGCTGTTGATGTAGAACTTGATCTTTGGTTCAGTTCCAGATGGACGAGCAGAAACGATTGTTCCGCCTTCAAGGAAGAACTGGAGAACGTTGCTCTTTGGGAACTTGAGCTTCTTCTTCTTGTCCTTCTTTGCAGGGTCGAATTCAACCTGTTCACCGATGTCACGGATCTTGAGAACTTTCTTTCCACCGAGAGTCTTGAGTCCTTCTGTGCGGAGCTTTGTCATGATCCCGCCCATGATTGCAGGTCCCTTAACGCCTGGGAAGTACTTGCTGATTGAGCGGTCCTCAAAGTAACCGTACTTCTTGTACATGTCATCGAGACGCTGGAGCAATGAAACGCCCTGGCTTCTCCAGTAGAGTGTCATTTCTGCACAAAGAGCTGCTGCCGAAACGCCGTCCTTGTCCATTACTGACTTTTCAATCTTGTATCCGTAGCTTTCTTCAAGACCGAATACATAGCTGTTTGTCTTGTTCTTTTCGAATTCTGCTTCTGCTGCAGCAATCCACTTGAAGCCTGTGAGAACTTCAATGAGCTTTACCTTGTACTTCTTACAGATTGCATCAACGAATGGTGATGTAACGATAGAGCGGATACATGCAGGATTTTCAGGCATCTTCTTCTTTTCTGTACGAGAAAGGAGGATGTAGTCGCAGAGGAGGGCACCCATCTGGTTTCCAGAAACGAGAACGTAGTTTCCGTTTTCATCTGGGAAAGCTGTACCAAAGCGGTCTGCATCTGGGTCTGTTGCCATAACAACATCTGCCTTTTCCTTCTTTGCAAGTTCAACAGCCATCTTGAGTGCTGGTGCTTCTTCTGGATTTGGTTTTTCTACTGTTGGGAATGCTCCATCCGGCTTCTTCTGTTCTGGAACAGTGATTACCTTGAGTCCGAGATCTCCAAGAACTTTTTCTACGTGCATAGCACCAGTTCCGTGGAGTGGTGTGTAGACGATCTTAACGTTCTTTGCTTCCTTCTTGATGAGGGATGGGCGGAAGAGTTCCTTCTTGATCATTGCCCAGTATGGTTCGTCGATTTCCTTGTCGATTACGATGAGTTTGCCAGCTTTTACTGCTGCAGCCTTGCTCATTGTGTTGATCTTTTCAACAGCATTAACTTCCTTGATGATGCCAACATCATGTGGTTCGATAACCTGTGCACCGTCATCCCAGTATGCCTTGTATCCGTTGTACTGAGGTGGATTGTGTGAAGCTGTTACTACAACGCCTGTCTGTGCCTTGAGCTTGCGGATTGCGAACGAAAGCTCTGGAGTTGGGCGAAGTGACTTAAAGAGATATGCTGTGATTCCGTTTGCTGCGAAAATGCGTGCTGTTGCTTCTGCAAACTTGTCAGAGTTCTTGCGGCTGTCGTATGCAACAACTGCCTTGAGAGTTCCCTTCTTTGCCTTTGCCGGGAAAGCCTTGATAACGTAGTTGGCGAGACCCTGAGTTGCCTTGTTGATTTCGAGAGTGTTCATGCGGTTTGTTCCGCCACCCATTACACCACGAAGACCACCTGTTCCGAATTCAAGTGTTGTGTAGAAACGGTCTTCAAGTTCCTTCATGTCCTTCTTTGCAACAAGAGCTTCAACTTCCTTGCGGAAATCTGCATCTTTTTCTTCTGCAATATATTTTTTTGCAGCTTCAAGGATTTCGTTCTGGTTCATAAAAATAACTCCTATCTGTTTAGGTACAGAATGATAAAAGTATAGCAAATTAATTTTACTTGTTCTATTATTACTTTAAAGAAACTATAAAAAATTTGAGGGTTATTATGAAAAGAAAATTTCTGTCTGTTCTTCTGGTGGCTTTATCATGTTCCGCCTTGTGCTTTTCCGCAAAAGTGAAAAGAGTCGACTCAGACAAGCTTACTGATCTCGACGGATTCTGGAATGACAACGATGTTAGGATTGTCTGCGAGAATCTGAATGAACAGTGCATCGAATCTCCTTCCGTAAGAAGAAAGTCTGAAGCAATAGAAGCTGCCACCGGTGATCTCCCGTTTGCGATTGTTGGAAAGATTGTCAATGACAGTTCCGAGCATATTGATACTTCAATAATAGAAATGAAATTCAGAAATGCGATAATCAACAGCGGCGCTTTGAATTTTGTTGCGTCAAAGGGCGAGAGAATTCATCTTAGGGATGAGAAGACTGACCAGCAGGATCATGCGGCTGAAGCTAAGGCTATGGATAATGAAACCGCGGCTGATTACATGCTCATGGGATCTGTAAAATCAATCGTTCAGAAGGACGGAAAAAAATCTGTACGCGCTTATTTTGTCTATGTCGAACTTGTTGACATCGAAACAAACAAAATTCTCTGGACCGGAGAAGATGATTCGATCAAGAAGATTGTAAAGAAATCAAGGGTGAAGTTCTAATTTTCACATATGAAAAAAAGTTTAATCGTCATTATTGCAGCCTCAATTATTTTTCTAGCTGGATGTGCATCTTCAAAAATCGATTATGTGAAATTCGATAAATGCATTGAAAGCGGACAGTATGGTACCTGTGCCGAAATGCTTGAAAAAACAAAGGCTGCGGAGAACATCGATACAGCCATAGATATTTCTCTCCTGAAAAATTACGCCGGTGATTACAAAGGTTCAAGCGCCAGCTTTGAGGCGACGAACCAGGCACTTGATGACGCTTTTACCAAAAGCATAACCAAGGGACTTGCCGCCGCTGTAGGCAATGAAAATGCAAAGGATTATTCCGGCAATGTCTATGAGTACATTCTTGTCAATGCCTTCAATTCTCTCAACTACCACAACATGGGGGAATTGAAGGAAGCTCTTGTTGAAATCAGAAGAATTGAAAACAAACAGAAGGAATATATAAACAAATACGGGGAACTCATCCTATCCGATGAGAATGTTTCCAAGTCCGCCATGAGGTCGGCATCTTCGCTTGGAATCGATATGGATTCCGTAAATTCTTCAATTCCGGAAAAAGCCAACCGCAGTGATGTGTACATGGACTCTCCCTTCGCTCATTACATTGCGGCCCTCATGTATCTCAAGGATGACAGCGGTGATCCACAGCTCCATGAAAAGGAATACAGGGCCTTGAATCCACGTGGAGCAAGTCTTGCTGAGGATTTCAACATTCCATATGGAATGGGACGTCTTGATATAGTAGCTCTTGCCGGCAAGATAAAGGAAAGAATTGAGGATAAGGTCATCATTCCTTTCTATATTTATGACATTCCTGAGATGAATCCTCATTTGAAATATGTCTGGCCTTCCGTGAGAGGTGTTCCGGATGGGGACTATACGGTCAAAGTCAAGCTTAGTACAGGCGGAACCAAGACACTTGCTGTCGTAGAGGATCTTGATGAGGCTGTAAACAGGGATGTTGCAACAAAAGCAAAAAAGGCATTCGTAAGAAGTTTCATACGAAGTACGGTCAAGGAAGCAAGCGTAGTGGCCAGTGCCATCGTTACTTACCAGGCTTGCACCAGTGACCTTCTGAGGGAACTTACCCTCATCGCCATTGGACCAACCATCAATGCAGTCAATCTTACGGAAACTGCGGATATCCGCCAGGCAAAATATTTTCCAAGCAAGGTCTGCGGTGGTGGCTTCACTCTTGAGCCTGGGACCTATTCCATTGATGTTGAATATTACAGTCATGGAAAATTGATGGACACGGAACATATTGATGACATAAAAGTACGTGCCAATGACATAACTATTGTAGAATCAGTCTGTGTGCGTAAATAAAAAAAGGCTGTCCTGAAAGAAGAATTGCATTGACTGAATGTTTTTCTTCCATCAAGACAGCCTCATTTTTTTTCTTTGATTTTATTTATCTGCCTTCAGCAGGATTTCCGTTTCCCATTGAAGCAGTTTTTTTTCAAGGTCTGGGTTTGTTCCCTTTACGTCGCACATTACACGGAATACAGGTTCCGTTCCGCTTGGACGCATCCAGATGAAAGCAACAGGTTTTCCGTCCCTGTCATGGAAACGAACTTTCAGACCTCCGTTGGCGTTGTTCCAGTTTTCCTGGCCGACAGTTTCCTTTGTTCCGTTTGTAAGGCAGTTTGTCCAGCCTGCAATTCCAAGTTCTTCAAATTCCGCCTTCTTTGAGTCCCAGAAGTTCTGGAATTCAGTCTTGAAATTTTCCTTAAGCTTTCCTTTGTCTTCCATTTTTACCTGGAGGACAGCACGTTCTTCGCTTACGCCTGTAGTAGTGTAGGCAGGCAATGTTGCTATTACGTCTGCAAGTGTAAAATCATTTGTGTATTTGTCTTCCTGACCGCTTTTTTTGCACCAGATATGGAAAAGACCTTCACTATTTTTTGTGTCTCGGAGTGAAAGAAGTTTTACCAGGGCAAAGATTGTTGCAACAGGATCACGGACTGCTGACGGATATGTGATGTTTCCGCCGTTGCTTCCTTCTCCAAAGATACGGACATTGTATCCTTCAGCACGCTTTTCACGGGCAAGGTTTACTACGTTTGCTTCACCGACTTCCGCACGGAAAACTTTTGCTCCAAGACTTGAAGCGATTTCATCGATGCGCATTGAAGTTGGGCAGTTTACGGCAACGGCAAGGTTTTTTGCCGATGGATTCTTCCAGTATTCAAAGGAAAGTTCTGCCATTACGCAAAGTGCAAAAACTTCCTGAGCAGGAATAGGCTGGGCTGTCTGTGTTTTTTCGTTCCAGTAGACAATGTTGCCACGGTCGCCATCGCAGTCAGGCATGTAGCCAAGGAGGGCTGATGTGGTTCCGTCTTTCTGCATCTGCTGCATTTTATTTGCACAGTGAACAAGGTTTTCTGGTTCCGGAATGATGGCGTGAACAATCTGCCCTGGTACATCGTTGAATGCCTCAAGCTTTATTTTGCATGAAGGAATGAACTTTTTGTCTATGGAAGCTCCTCGGGCCGAACCGTTCATATCGCAAACCAGTGTAAGCGGATTTTTTTTGCATGCCTTTTTGATTTCATTGAAGATGACTTTCTGGGCTGCAGGTTTTTCACATCCACTGATTACATGGCGGATGAATTTTTCGTATGACTTGAGGCTCTGCTTCTTGTAGTACTTTGCAGCTCCAACGGCTGGAATGCCCTCAAGTTTTTTTAGAAGTGCTTTCTGCTCATCATCTGTGATTTCTGCACATTTCTTCTTGAAACTTTCTATTACTTTCTTTGCTTCTCCACCTTCAAGAACACCACCATCGCTGAGACCGAATTTGATTCCGTTGTGTCCAACAGGATTGTGGCTTGCGGAAATGTAGATGAACCCGTCAAAATTTTTTGCGTATGCCATGATTTCAGGTGCTGAAGCATAACCAAGATAAACACACTTGATGTCACTGCATGTGGAGGCGTTGAGAATTACGCGGGCAATTTCTGCGCCAGTCGGACGTGTGTCAGTGGCGATTACTACTTCCGGGCTTTTCTTGCCGGTTATTGATTTTATGTATTCTGCGAAAGTTGTTCCAATCAGATATGAAAGTACTTTGTTGTCGTTGCCAATTTCTTTTGAAGTGCTTTCTCCATCTTTGTCTTCAGTAAAAATCTTTCTCCATCCTGATGCGGAGAGAATCATATTGTGTTCCATGGATGGAAGTATAGATTGAAAATCAAAAGTTGAAAAGAGAAGGGGCGAAAGCATTTGAATTATTAGATGCCGAATTTTTTTAACTTTCGCCCCAAGAATCTGGAACCTGCAGTTCCAGATTCTTGTACACTGAGATAGGGATGGGGGGAAAGCGTTTGAATCACTAGGTGCCGGAAACTTTTTTAACTTTCGCCCCAAGAATCTGGAACTTTCAGTTCACGATTCTTGTGCACTGAGATAGGGATGGGGGAAAAGCATTTGAATCACTAGGTGCCGGAAACTTTTTTAACTTTCGCCTTTGAATTACAATTCTTGAATTTCTATTTCACCTAGAGTTGAAAAATTGTTTTTGCCGTCGATGAAAATCACTGCGATTTTCACATTGAATTCTTCTTCTATTTTTGGCAGTACCCGTGCGGTCTTTTCTTCGCCCATGACAACAAAGGCGGGTGAAAGACAGTCTGCGAGAATGCTCTTTTGGCAGACTATTGTTGCGGATGCTGTTCCGTTTTGAGATGGCTTTCCTGTCCTTGTGTCAAAGATGTGGTGGTAACGGATGCCGTCCATTTCAAAATAGCGTTCGTAATTTCCGCTTGTGACAACTGAAGTTTCCGCGGTGGAAATTTTCAGCATTGGAGCTGCGTTAGGACTTTCCGGATTCTTTACGCCAACGTTCCATAGCGATCCGTCTGCTTTCTTGCCGAACATGTAGATGTTTCCGCCCAGATCTACGACCGCTTTCTTTACTTTATTTGATTTAAGAATTTTTATGATTTCATCAGCGGCATAACCTTTAACGATTGCCCCAAGATTCATGCTCATTCCTTTTTCTTCAAGGAATACTGAACTGTCATCTGTTCTGATTTTTTTCCAGTCAATTCTGTTCATAGTCCAAATCCTGCATATTGATATTTATAGAATAATTGCTTTTTCTTTACTATCTACAAAAATAAATCTGAATTTCTATG
>CALELJ010000197.1 GCA_937902445.1 uncultured Treponema sp.
TAAAAACCAGTTCCGCCACAAACTACAGGCAATTTTCCTCTTTTGTAAATATCACAGCATAATTCATCTGCTTTATCTACAAAATCAGAAACATTGAACTGGCAATCTGGAGTGATTAAGTTAACAAGATGATGAGGAATTTCTTCAAGCAAATCGTTATCAGGTTTTGCAGTCCCTATATCCATTCCTTTATAAACTGCCTGAGAATCTGCGCTTATAATTTCTGCATTTAAAATAAAATGACTGCCCTTTGGAGAAAATAATTCTCGCGTTAAGGCAGTCTTTCCAGAAGCTGTAGGTGCAAAAATTACAATTACAGGAACAGCCATATAATCTAGTTTACTTTGTTTTCAATAGCGTACTGTACTTCACCAGTAAAAAGCTGACGTGCTGCAAGGCTGACAACCTTACCGTCATTCTCTTCTACAATGCTGGAAACTTCAGGATCATCATACATGGCAAGCTTTGCAAGCTGATATGCGCGGCGACTGGCTGCAACTGTGATTCCGTACATTCCGCCCTTGAATTTAGCAAGATCTTCTAATGGAAAAATCATCAAGACACCCCTCAAATAAAGTAATTAATTATAAACATTATTTCAACCTAATGCAATATATCAACGTTTAATGAGACAAAAAAAAGCTGCACAAACGAGGGTTCATCTGTGCAGCAAGGTTGGGTATATCTAAAAACAGTTGATACTATTGTTTAGCCGTTATTAGCGCTTGAGGCTGAGAACAGTTTCCAGCATGTTATCGCCTGTCTGGATTGTCTTTGCGTTTGATTCAAAACCACGCTGTGTGACAATCATGTCTGTAAGCTGTTCAGTAAGATCAACGTTTGACATTTCAAGTGTACCGGCCATGATCTTACCCTTTCCCTGAGTAGAGCTTTCGCCGATGTTTGCCATGCCGGAGTTGATTGACTCTGCATATGTGTTGTCACCCTTCTTTTCAAGACCACCCTGGTTTGTGAAGGATGCCATTGCAACCTGACCGATTGTGCGTACAGAACCGTTTGAATAAACGCCTGTGATTACACCGCTCTGGTCGATCTTGAAGTTGTCAAGGTAACCGAGCTTGTATCCGTCCTGGAAGTTAGCCTTTGTTGTAGACTTTGAAGCTGCCTGTGTGATAGTGTTTTCCATGCTGCCGATTGTTCCAAGGTTGAGGTTGAAAGAATGGCGGTATGGATTTCCGTCTGCATCAGCATTTGAATCTGCAACTGTATATGATGCCTGAAGAACGATTTCACCTTCTGGGTTTGACTGGTTTCCTGCGCTGTCTACAACAGAAGCAAGCTTACCTGTGTTGTCAAAGTTGAGTGTGTATGTGTTCTGCATTCCGTCTGTTCCGCCAAAACCGATTCTTGTCTGTGTGAATTCAGCGTTGTCTGGATCTACGTTTACAGTTACTGTCCACTGGTTAGGATTTCCAGGAACCTTTGCAAAGTTCATCTGAACCTGATGTGGATTTCCATATGTGTCATAGATATTGATTTCTGTCTGCCAGGTTCCTTCGATTACCTGATCTGCAGTTGGATTCTCAGGAATTTCAGGAGTATTCTTGTTGAGGTTGCAGAAATACTTTACGTTTTCTGTTGCCTTTGGAGGATCTTTCTGTCCTACAGGAATCACAAGGTCTGTAGGTGTAGCTGATGTGCGGACAATCTGGCGTCCGTTTACGTTTTCAGCCATCCATCCCTGAACTCTCATTCCGTTTGCCGGATTTACGAGAGTTCCGTTTGAGTCTGTACCGAATACACCGGCACGTGTGTAATATGTCTGGTCTCCGTTCTTCATTACGAAGAAACCGTTACCCTGAATTGCAAGGTCAGTTCCGTTACCAGTTGTCTGGAGATTTCCCTGTGTGAAGATTGTGTCGATAGTTGCGACACTCATACCAAGTCCAACTTCCTTAGGGTTTACACCACCCACTTCTTCTGTTGGACGTGCTGCGCCACTAAGCTGCTGGCTGATCATGTCCTGGAAAGTTGCACGGCCCTTTTTGAAACCGTATGTGTTTACGTTGGAAATGTTGTTTCCGATTACGTCCATTCTTGTCTGGTGATTCTGTAATCCTGAAACACCTGCATACAATGATCTCATCATAAAGATACCCTCTTTTGATTTTTGTTTTTATTTACCCAATATATCAAGACCGCAAACTGCAGCCCTCATACCAATTTCAGTTGCCGTATACGGCAGTAATCTGCTTCATGTCGTAGTACATGTTTCCTACGCGAACCTGAGGATTCTGACCGTAAGTAACAGCTTCTACAACACCGGTAGTTGATGTATCGCCGATGGCAATATCGACTGTCTTGCCGATTGTATTAACACCCTGGGCAGAAACAAGCATCTGGTTCATCTTTGCGAACTCCTGATTCATGTTTGTCATCTGTTCAAGGGAACTGAACTGTGCCATCTGAGCAATCATCTGAGTATTGTCAGTAGGTTTTGTCGGATCCTGATGTGAAAGCTGAGTGATCAAAAGCTTGAGAAAGTCATCCTTTCCAAGTTCGTGTGATGGCTTGCGTCCTTCAACAACAAGTGACTTGTTGAAAGAATCAACCTGCATGTTAAGAGCTGCCATTTCCTGGGCGCTCAACTTTGAATTCAACTGGATTCCGTCCATTTTTCTACCCTCTTTATATACCCTTATGCTACGATGCTTACCTGCGATTCTCCGCCTGCATCATAGGATGCATTTTCTGAAACCGCATAATCATCTGAATCAGCGCCGGCAGCATAGCTTCTGTACGACTGGTTGCCAAAGAACTGTTCGCTGCTCTGCTGGCGTTCACCCTGTGCAAAGGCACCAGATGATGAACTGTCGGCAAAACTTAGATTCAAGCTGGCATTATCAAATCCGCTGTCCTGAAATGCCTGCCTTAGATTATCCATGTTCTGCTTGAAAGCCTCGAAAGCTTCTTTGCTGTGTACAGTAATCTGCCCTGTAATTACATTATCGGTAACCTGCAAATTAATCTTAACATTTCCTAAAGATTCAGGTTTCAAAATCATGTTGATGGAGCCCTGGTTGTTGTCACGGAGCACGATGTTTCCGGCCTTAACGAAATCAGGAACATTTGTCTGGACCTGCTGCGTAAGCATTTCCTGGAATGTAGATCCTGCAGCACCTGCACTCTGATCGTTTGATGCAAGAATATTCTGGGCAGCATTTTCGTTCAGTGTAAGAGCAAGATTGATGTTGTTGTCGGAATTGTTTTCAGTCTGTTCATTTATCATCGATTTGAACTGTGCGACTTTTTCTTCAACACTGCGGTTGTCATTTACAGTGAAAATCTCGTTGAACAAAGAAGTAGCCTCAGACTTTACTTCAGAATCAGAGTCAGCAACTTCAAGGCTGAACATAGTTCCGTCTGAATCCTTATTCTGCAAAGGTTCAATTGCAACGGAACTTTCAGCAAATGATTCAACGGCTGCGATATCAACATCTGACGCAAGGGAATTTTCACCAGCCATCTCAAGACGGTCAAGGAATTTAACAGGTTCCTCTACTGAAAGATTCTGGGCATTTACAAACAGATCGTCATTTCCCGTATAGTCGGAAGCGTTTTCTATGAGCGCAAGAGGATCATCATTTGAGGTTGCTTTTGTCTTGAGGAAAGTAAGTTCCGAATCATTGATTGTAAGTTCCTCAAAAGCCGGAATATCGTAATCGCTTTTTTCAATACGTGAAGATGGAATGAAATTCTCTACTGCAGCAGGAACGTACTCGGCAAAGTGTCCCTGAGACTGTGGAACTTCATTTGAAATTTCCTTTTTTGAAAATGATGTGTGTTCTTCTTTTGCCTGATTTTTTTCAACTGTATTTTTTACGCTTTTTCTTGAAACTTCCGACGGAACATTTTCACTTTCATCGAAATTCTCTGCGCGCTGGTTGTTTTCATTTACGGCTGGATTTTTTGGAGCACTCTTTTCAAGAGAAGCAAGGGATTCCTTTTTTGACATGGACTTGACCATATCCTTGAAAGAAAGACCACGATCCATGGAATTCCTGCTGGATGAAATTTTATTAGACTGGATTTTTGCATTCTGTGGTTCCAGAATCTGAACATTCAAGGCCTGCATTTTTTCCTCCAAAACGAAACATGGAAGCAATGCAAACCTTTCAACGGAAACCTTACTTTTTTAGTTGATGGAAAGTGGCTTATTGGCCATCTTGCGCTGAATCTCAGCAGCCCTTTCACCAGGCATAAGTGACAGCCAGTAAGCAACTGTTGAAGCCTGCCCGCTTGCTGCAGCAACTTCATCGGCCTTGCGCAGGACGTCAATTACGTCCTGATCATCCATGGCAACGAGAATCGCTACGGCATTCTTAGGTGGCATACCGTTAAGGTTTGCAACAATTTGCTCAATGTTTACACTTCTATCATCGTATTTTTTTACTAAATTATTAAATGTTTTTTCACGTTCTTCGAGAGTTTTTTCCTTGTCTTCAAGTTCAAGGGCAACCTGGGCATTGGCATCTTCAGCAAGCTTAACGTCAGATTCCCTTTTAAGGAGTTCTTCAGAACGAATTTCAAGAGCTTCAAGTCTTTTTGCAAAACGGTCATTGTCAAGATCTGCCTCAACAAGCTGCTTTGGATTCGAATCTGTCAGTGAAGTCTGTGGAGCAAGACCGATGATTTTGAACAATGGAGCAAAAGATTTTTTTGCATGGATGATTCCAAGATAATCAAACCAAAGGGTGCCAAAAAGCACAAGAATTATTATGAGAATGATAAGAAGGATTGATTTTCCAAAAGCCTTTCCCGCAGACATTTTACCCCACCTGAAAAAAATTTTGTTGTCTAGAATATCGGTAGTTTCATTGTATAAGTTTATAGGGAAAAAAGAAAGTAAAAAAAATACGGCTGTCAAAGACAGCCGTAAATTCAAAGGAAGAATCAGCCTGGAATCAATTACCTTGTAATAAGGCCGCCGATTGCTGTTCCAAGGGTGATGTCGTTTTCACGTTCAATAATGTCAAAGTAGATTCCGCGCTGGTTTACGAGGACATCCTCAAGATATGCCTTTACGCGGCTCTGAACCTTGTAGAGCTTGAAGAATGTAGATCCGTTGCAGAGCATGCATACAGGCTTTGTAGCCTCCCTGCCTTCTCCGCTCTTGATTGCACATGCTGCAAGAATAGAAGCTGCCATGCGTGCACAGCGTTCAACAAGGGCATCCATGAGCTGGAAGAGAATTTCCTGGTCTTCTACAGTTCCGGCTGAAATCATTGCACCAAGCTTGTTGTTTGCTGAATGTGGAGCTACGAGATAGCATGAAACGTCGATTGTTGTAAGTGCATCAAGGGAAGCAAATTTTGAAGAAACTGCATCAGAGAATACCTTTTCCTTTCCTGCGGCAACAAGCATTTCATATGCGACAGGTCCAAGATAGGCGCCTGAACAGAGCTTTTCCATGATTCCCATGCCCGGCTTATCAGACTTCCTGTCAAATGCATAGTCAAAATCGCTTCTTGCAACCTGGTCAAACTTACCGCATTCGCAGTTGATGATCTGGCGCTTGAGTCCTGGATATGCAGCATCTTCCTTCTGGATGTAGGCTCCGTTCATTCCTGTTCCGAGGATGAAACCGATGTATGATGAGTATTCCATTCCTTCATCTGGGTTTGCAGCACCGGCAAGCAAGGCAGATACTGTATCGTTGAGCAATGTGATGTTGAGTTTGTCGTTCCATCCATGTTCCTTGAGGGCGGCGGCAAGTTCCTTTCCGATTGTACAGCCTTCTACTTCTGGAGCCTTTACTTCCTTTGTGAAGTTGATGAGAACACCGTCTCCGTCTTCAAGAATTGTTACAGGATAAGAGAAACAGAAACCGATGTTTGCAGACTTTCCCTTAAGGTGCTCAAGGTTTGTCGCAATCTGGTCAAAGAATTCCTTTTTTGAAAGTTCACGTTCAATACCAGGCATCTTTGTTTTTTCAAGATCTGTGATGGATGGAGTTCCGTCAGCGGCAAAGGAAACAAGGCATGAGCGGAAATTGGTTCCGCCTGCATCGATAACGATAACCGATTTGCCGGCTGCTGCCTGTGATGGAGGGGTCGTAAAAGTGCGGATCATTTCCGAACCGATTTTTTTACCCTTGAGGCCCATATCAAAATCATAGAGCATTGCATTTACTACGCCGTTAACATCCTGATGTACAGGAAAATTGTGTCTACCAAGGAATGCAGCAACTGAACTGTTCATAAAAAACTCCAAAAAGAATTATAAATTTGCAAAGATTATACCATAAGTGAACTATTGCTTTCAATTATGAATTATGAATTATGATTGTGAATTATGAATTGTGAATTATGAATTGTGAATTATGAATTGTTAATTATGAATTATTTTACTATATTATACGCCTATGTCATTGGAAGAAGAACTTAAGGACAAACTGAATCCGGAACAATACCGCGCGGTAACCACACTTGAAGGACCGATACTCATCATTGCTGGAGCAGGTTCCGGGAAGACACGCGTAATCACATATAGAATCGCAAACATGCTTGAAAAAGGCATACCCCAGAGCGCCATCCTTGCCCTCACCTTTACAAACAAGGCCGCAAAGGAAATGGAAGACCGCATCAAGGATCTTACAAACAGAAAGCTCCAGAACCTGACAGTAAGCACATTCCATGCCTTTGGTGTACGCATCCTCAGACAGGAAATCGAAGCCCTGGGCTACAGACCGAATTTTTCAATCTACGACGAAACTGATAAAAAGGCACTCATAAAGGAAACCGGTGTTGAGCTCAAATACACGGCAGACGCCCTTGACCTATACAAAATCAGCGTTCTTTTCAGCGACATAAAGACAGGGCGCAAGCAGTGGGACAATGAAAACGACATGTACCGCCAGCTTTACGAAGGATACCAGGAAGGCTTGAAGCTTTACAATTCCGTTGACTTTGACGACCTTATAGTACTTCCGATAAAGCTTTTCAAGGAACATCCGGAAATTCTCCAGCGCTACAGGGAACGGTTTAAATACATAATGGTAGACGAATTCCAGGATACAAGCCACCAGCAGTATGAGTTCATGCATCTTCTTGCCGACAGAAACGTCGCCGTCGTTGGTGACGATGACCAGAGCATCTACAGCTGGCGTGGTGCCGACTACCAGAACATCGTCAACTTTGAGACTGACTTTCCGGAAGTACAGGAAATACGTCTTGAACAGAATTACCGTTCAACAGGTACCATCCTTGCGGCAGCCAACGGCGTAATAAAGAACAACACAAACCGTAAGGACAAGGAACTTTGGAGTGGCAACGGAACCGGAAAACCTATCGAAATCTACATGCCGGACAACGAGGCTGCGGAGGCTGATTTCATTGCGGAAGGAATCCAGGGAATCTGCGCAGAAGAAAAAAGGAACTACGCAGATTTTGGCGTACTGATCCGTGCAAATACACAGACACGTGCCATTGAAGAAGCTTTTCTTGAGGCAAACATTCCATATACCGTCAGCGGCGGAACCAGCTTCTTTGAGCGCAAGGAAATCAAGGACATCATCAGCTATCTTCGCGTAATTGCAAACCACGATGACGACATAAACCTGATACGAGTCCTAAACACTCCCCGCCGCGGAATAGGACGGGCTGCCATAGAGCAGATAAACACGGTTGCAAAAAATATGGAATACTCGCTCTGGGACGCAATACAGGCCATCATAAGCTGCCCGGAGGAAGAATGTCCTGTTACGGACAATGTCCTTGACAGCCTTAAGGAATTCAGCGAGATAATTGAAAAAAACAAATCCATGCTCGGCGGAAAGGGACTTAGCAAGAAAGTCCGGGAAATGGTCGATGAAATCAATTATTTTGATTTTCTCATTGCTGAAAACCCAAAAAGTGAAAAGGCAGCACGCTTCAAGTACATGAACATTGAAAGCCTTATAAAAAGCATGGAACAGTGGGAAAACAATCCCAACTATACCGACACAAGCCTTTACGCATACCTGAACAGAATCACGCTCCTTAGCCGTGACGACATGGACGAAGAGCAGGATTCTGGAAAAGTAAACCTGATGACAGTCCACGCAAGCAAGGGACTGGAATTTCCGGTTGTTTTCATTGCAGGTGCGGAAGAAGGACTTATGCCCCACGCCCATGCCGTGGAAGAAGGCGGAGATGCTGCAGTCGAGGAAGAAAGGCGTCTGTTCTACGTTGCGGTTACCCGGGCCCAGGACAGGCTTTTGATTTCCGCATGCAGGCAGAGACGAAGAATGGCAAGCCTTGTTGACTGCGAGCCAAGCCGGTTTCTTGACGAGATTCCTGAAAATCTTGTTGAATACCATGAGCCTTCAAAGGAAGTCAATGACGAAATGGCCCACGAACTGCTTCAGAACATGCTTAAAAACATGGCACGTCCTAGGGTTCCAAAACTTTAACCGGAAACTGAACCAGAAAAGAATTATTGGTAATTTATCATGGCCAGATTCCGATAATGAAAGAGAAACTATAGCCGGAGAAAAAAGATGAAAATAAGTTTTAATGCCATAAAAGCAGTTCTCATATCAGCCACAGTAATTTCCATGGCATCATGCCATTCCACATCGAAAAAAGACAACTTTCTTACGATCACAGACCAGCAGGTTTTGCCGCCGATACTTTCGGAAGTGCCTGTAGTTGAATATTCCGGTCTTGGAATAAAATATGAGTGTGAATCAATGTTCCTTAAGAAAAGTGTCGTGATTCAGGACAATGAAGCAAGCGGAAAATTCTGCATAAGGGTCATCGATGAATCTTCCACAGCAACCATGAAAGTCAAGTTCCCGGCCGGAACTTACGAATGCCTCGTCTGCGAAAAAGCACGTGATACTGAACATTCAGCGTTCTATGTCTATCTGGACGGAATTCCACACAGGGTATACCCGACAAATCCACCGACAGCAAAATGGGAATTGACTACAAGAATTCCGATTTATTTTTATCTTGAAGAACCAAGAACCGTTACTGTCAGCATCATGCCCCACTCGGATCTTGAAAAAGGTTCAACGGGAATGGACCTTGACTACATTCAGTTTGTAAAAAGATAATACGGAACAACCTAAGCTGTTTAAAATAACGAAGGCTGCACTTGTTGAAGTGCAGCCTTTGTTTTTATTAGCTAAAATTACAATTAGAAACCAGGAACATTTGAGATTGTTCCAGAGATTTTCTTAGGTCCAACTTTCTGTCCATCAGTCCAAGAATACATGTTTCCTTCAAAAGTTCCGCTTATAAGTGTACCCCTCTGGCCCTTAACCTGACTTGTAATATTGATCGTACAAGTAGTTGATGTCCATTTCACTTCTGATTCACCTTTTTTTTCAGTATATGAAATATTAGCTTCTGGAATAATATCTTTCTTGAGATCGTCAACAAGACCTGTGCTTCCATCACCAATAAGGTAATTTAAGAAACTATTGGTCAAATTTTCAGTATTAATTCCAGTTGTATATTTTCCTTTGCTTTGTCCTACATAAGTAAGAACAAGGGAAGTACCACCGAGCAAATCCTTTGAATAAATAACAGTTCCTTCATTTCCAATAAGAGATGAAACAAGAGGAATGCTTTTTTCACCATTGGACTGCATGGCACCGGCGAGGCATGAAATGCTTTCTCCGTCAAAACTGGCTTCAACAGACGCTACTTTTACACTACCATCACAGCCTGCCAAAGTAGAAAATAGCAAAACCGCAGCAGCAACCGCAGCAATTTTTTTCATTAAAGACATAATAGACTCCATCAAATAAATAAAAGTTATGTCAATTCTAATGTAAAAGGAGCCAAAAAACAATTCAAAAGGTATGCTGAAAAAAATTATTTTCCGATATCGAGCATTCTCATGTTCCAGTTGGCAGGAGGATCTTCAATTATGCTCCAGTCAAAATCAAGAACGCCATGAGGCGGGAAAAGAGGTTTTGGGGCAGGATATTTTTTCGAGGCATTTTCCCTGAGGATGTCTTCAATCGACTTGCCTTCCTCAAGGACAAGATATGGCTTGCCAAGGGCACAAATTGTGGATGTACGCACCCTGTAGCTGAATTCAGTTCCGTCGTCTCCAGTCCTTTTTTTATCTACCATAATTGAATTGAGGACAAATTCATCGGGAAGGCTGTCACTTTTTTCAATGTTTCTGATTCTTGAACCGCGCCCATTGACACAGGTAAAAGTCTCGCCGCTGACACGCAGATGTTTTGGCACCTCGTAAGTTTCCTCGCCATCGGAAAAGACTGCCTGTTTCTCGCCATCATAATCCATGTCCGTACGCCAGTAACGTATGTGATAGACGGAATTTTCGGTAATGTAAAAAGACAGGAGTTCCTTTGAATTGACAGGCGGACTTACAAGAATTCCAGAGGCATTTCCACTGTCCTGCCAGTAACCGGTAAGAGGATTTCCGCTTTGCATCGTATTTCCATCAAGAAGAGGACTCAAAGGTATCCTGTCGGAATCTTCTTCCTTGATGATGAAATTGAGATAAAGGTTTGAACCTATTACGGCAAATGGAACGTTATAGACTTCCTTACGGCCAGGATAAACAATTTCCATGTTCCAGGCACCTGAAGAAATTCCATCGGCAGTCAAAGTGTCACCATCTTCCTGTGTTATTGAGGAACCTGCATGAAGCTCATCCGTGAGAGGTATAAACCTAACGTTAAGTTCTTCCGGCATAGCCTTCTGGGTTGCATCATTTACAGGCCGTTTGTTTTTTTCTGTATATCCATGGGGCTCGGCGGCACGGTCATCATAACGCTGGTAAAATTCCCTCAACACGACCATCGGTATGGAACCGCTTCCTGTGGAATAGCCACTGTCAAACACAACATACCGTGAGGAATTCTTCCATACGCCTTTAAGAAGTTCCGGTACAGAATGGCTTTCCTGGCCAAAGGCAAATGAGAAGAATAGGAATGGAAGCAGAAGACAAACCTTTTTCATTTTTGTGCAGGATCATTTACTCATCATAGATGCGATTTCATCCCTAATAGAATATCGGATGATTTGCCTTTCTTCAAAAGACTTTGCAACAAGATCATCGATTTCCATCGCCTCGTAGATCTTTTTTGATTCGGCGACATCGGCGCGTAAAACAGGATGCTTTGGACTGAACAGAACGCAGCAATCCTCATAAGGCAGAATTGATGTCGCGTAGGTTCCGATTTCGACAGCTGTATCTACAATTTCTTCCTTGTCCAGACCAATGAGCGGACGGTACAAAGGAATGTCAGCAAAACTTTCCGTAACGGCAAGATTCTGGCTTGTCTGGCTTGCTACCTGACCAAGGCTTTCTCCTGTAATGATCGCATCGCTTCCAATGTGTTTTGCAATCATGTTTGCGACCTTCATCATGCATAGGCGGAGCATCAGGGTACTGTAATCTTCCGGAGCCTTCTGCTTGATCTTCATCTGTACGTCTGTAAATGGAACGACATTGAGATGAGTTTCCATTCCGTACATGGCGATGGTCTTTGCAAGGTCCTGGACTTTTTTCTGGGCTTCTTCCGATGTATATGGATAACTGTGGAAATAAACACACTCAACGCGCATTCCACGGCGCATCATGCGATATCCTGCAACAGGACTGTCGATGCCGCCGGAAAGAAGAAGAAGTCCCTTACCGCTTACACCAACAGGAAGACCGCGGCCCGTTTTTTTCTGTGCACAGTAAACATAGGCCTTGTCACGGACCTCAACATTGATGACGCAGTCAGGATGCTTTACGTCAACATCCATAGTTCCGTCGTCAAAAAGAATACCTGCGGCCTGGATACAGATCTCATAGGAATTCAAAGGAAATGCCTTGTCTTCGCGACGGGCATCAATCTTGAATGTTTTTGCACCGCCTTCCTTTGCCTTAAGACCTTCAACACGGACAGCCTCAGTAATTGCTTCCATTGTCTTTTCAACATTCTGCACCTTGGCCCATCCTGTGATTCCAAGAAGATGATCGAGGGCGAATTCTACGGCAGCGCAGGAATCCTTTGTACAGTGAACGTAAAGACGGCCTGTAAGAACTTTTACTTTCGCATCCGCTGTTTCCAGGGCAGTACGAAGATTGTTTACAAGCTGTTTTTCAAAGGTCTTGATGTTGCTTCCCTTGAGTGTAAGTTCCCCTACCTTTCCAAGATATGTTTCAGTATAAACCGAAAAATCAATTTCTTTTTTGTGTTTGTTTTCCTTGTTTCTCATTTTAATACCTTATTGAAACTCCACAGTTGAAGTAGAGATTTGTTTTATTGCAAAGATTGTCTTCCCAGGCTTTACGTGCCGACTCAATGCTCTGTCCTGTTCCTCCAGGGAACATTTCATTGCCGACTCCATAATTGTGGATATATTCAAAGTCAAAGCCTGCCTTGAGGCTGACCATGGATCCCCTTTCATTTTTAAACAGCAGATACTCGGCATCGGTTCCAAAGTGGAAAGTTGTCATGACATGATCCTGATTGAGGAAGTTGAGATGAGTCCAGGCAGTATCAACGTGTTTGCCAAGCTGGCTTTCAGGATTTGAAAACATGGAATGAGTATAGACGGAACCATCTGTTGCGTAAGTTCCTTTCTCGGCATTCAGATATTCGAGAGCCTCAGCGTCAGTAAGGGATTCACAGATGTTTGCGTGGCGAGACAAGGATGTACGAATGTTGAATTTCAGTTTTGACGATGGCCTTATGTCAAAGGAAAGTTCAATGGCATCGCTGTCCGGTTCATACTGTGATCCGATTTTAATTCCATTGTTGGTGTAGTTCTGGTAATTTTTGATGCCGGGCCTTATGACCGCGTTGTTTGAATTCCGGTCATATTCCCAATGGCTGTAGGTATATGGAGTTACGAAAATATAATCCAACGTGATCCTTTTGAAAAAACTTTCCTCCGGAGTCCAGATGAATCCTGTACGGGCAGCCACACGGTACTTTGCATCAAAGTTGAATTTGAAAAATTCATCCACATCAAAATCATCAACCATGATTTCGCTGGCCCAGGTGACCCCATGCAATGGCTTTACGTTGAATGTAAGTCCCATGAACACTCCGTCACCTGCCCCAGTAAGTCCCTGGGAAACCATGTATGGAACCGGAAGAAGAGTACATATGTCAAATCTGTTTCCGACGAGGACAGTTTCAAAAAAAGAAAAATCAAACCAGTCGTTCACGTCGTAGGAAATGGCATGGAATCCAAGAAGCTTTCCAGAATCCAGGCTGCCGATATTTCCGTCATAGGACGAGGTGGCTCCAAGCATAGAAATCATCTGTGTATAGGTAAGTCTGTCTCTAAGCCATGTAAGGGACATGTTTGTGGAATGGAACCGGTTGTCGTTCAAGGCAATGCCCTGTCCAAGATAATTTCCATATCCGCTTCTGTACATTCCCCCCTGAAAGAAAAGATCCCTCGATCCATAGGCAACGGAAGTATTCACATCAAGGTACATGCTGCATGGTCCAAATTTTGCAGGATCATAGATTGCATCATGGGCTTGAAAAGAATTCATGGTCATGAAATCCCTTTCAGGATCAGGAGCAATGGTCATTCCGATTTTATATCCCATGGAAGCCATGTCAGTTCCGTCGAAAAGAGAAAGATCACCTTCTACTCCAGGGCAGACATAGACATTCTTTCCAAAGTCATTTTCCTTTTCCCCATTCTTTTTTTCTGACTCGTATTTAACCATGCCATCAACATCAAGGTAGGCATGGAGTTTTTTTCCGGTCATGCGCTCATAGACGGAAGAAGCATATTCCCTGTCCGTTTCAGATCCATTTTCAAGAACCTGATCCAGAATGTCCTTTATGTTCTGAACAGGATAAGGACGCATGGGAGGAAGCTGGGTAACAATTCCCCTGCTTTTCCAGTTGTATGCAAGGCTGTAAAAATCATCGGAGGGATTCACAGAAACCTGTGAAAAAAGACATGAAAGAGTCAAACTAAATAAAACTGAACACACAAATAATTTTTTCATATTTTTTCCCGGCTAGAAAAATTTCCTTGAAACGGATACGGCAATCTCAAAACCACTTTTGGTCTTACCGGCGAGGTTTCCATGGTTGATGATATGGGTATATGAAGGCTGAACCATGAAGGTCAAATTTTTTGCAGGCGTCAAGGTTCCCTTCAATGAGATTCTGTTTACGTATTCAATATGGCTACCATGAGGAGTGCTGTATTCCTGTCTTTTTTTTGCGTCGTCCGAAGATCCGGTGGAATCAACCTTGCCGTCATTGTCCCTGGATGGATAAGGCCACCTGCTGTATTTTGACTCTGATGATGAAGCCACTGAATCTGACTCAGGCGTCTTGTCCCTGTTTTTCCAGTTCCAGTCAAGGTTCTTGAATATCTTGTTTCCTGAATACTCACCGCAGGCCTTGAACATATAATCCAAAGTGACAGACCATGCATCAGACTTTTCGTAACCGATGGAGATTTCACCGCCAACAGTGTCCGGCCCCCATGGAGTTCCGTACCATTCAGTATAGAAATCATCCTGCATGGGACCTGTAAGATCCTGATAATAGCGGACGAGAGACCAGTCTGGACTTGCCTTTATGTACATGTAAGGATCGGTGTAGGTTCCTTCAATCCAGAGATGGAATGCACCTTCCTCATATGGAATGAAAAATTCTGCGCCGGCCTGGAAACCGAATCCCCTTGGAGTCACATCATTTTCATCATCAGATTCGTTAGGCATCTGGAACTGGTCCATCACAAAAATTCCATACAATCTGGAATTTCTTGCGGGTGTAAAATCAATTTTCAAAGACATGTAGTCACATGTGTTGCTTTCACCACCTTCGCGTCTTGTCTCATAATCCTTCCATGCCGCAAACCCGTGAAAAATATTCCATGGTGCAAGATAGCGCAATTCCATGGGCGCATAGACAAAAAGGCTTTCCCTTGCCGTAAGCTGGAGGGTGTCAAAGATGATGGCTGCTATCTCATGGCTATACATGTACCTGTCAGGATTGAACTGATTTACGTTCAGCCTGTACCTGAAATTAGACGAATAGATGGAAAGGTCGGCGTAAGTGCTTCCTGTAAAATATTCGCTCTGGGTGACACTACCGGAAAGGGACCTGTTGAAGCAGGACGGCATGGTTCCATAGATGAAAGAAACACCTGTCTTTTCAGTGATCCTGTGTCCGGCCGCAAAGTAATAGTCATGTGGAAAATTCAAATCGATTCCGTCTACATCAAGAGGAATGTTTGTGTAGTTGCCATCCTTGATCTTAAAGCCCTGGGTAATTCCGATTCTTCCATCCATAGACATGGCGCACCAGTCACCAAGAACGATTTTCAATGGAAGATAGACAAATGGCTTCTGTCTGTAGTAATCATAGACCCAGTCCAGGTCATCTTCACTTTTATAGTAGCCTTCAAGATTTACATCGAGTTCCGCCTGAAGTTTAAGGAGTTCATGGCCAAAAGAAAGATGGGAATCATAGGCAATGTATTCGCGGATTCTGTCATAGTGGCGCAATGCGTTACTTGAAAGGAGTTCAGGATCAATTGCATCGAGATGACATTCAACTTCTTCCAATGTCATTGGAGCGTGAAAAACAAAATCTGTTCTTCCCTGGTCCATGACAATGCGGGAAAGCGAATCAAAAATCCAGTTTCCGCTTCCTACGACTTCTTGTTTGCTCCGTCCATACACTGATGAAAAAACACAGACCAGGGAAAGCAATGCGAGGGAGAATTTAAAATTTCTTTTCATATCACACCGTTTTTTTTTAATTTAATGTCACCGAATCTACGGCTTTCTGAAGTTCCTTTGAGGTCAGTTTTTTCGGGAAGGTATCGAGAACCTTCTGGTAGAAAGCCACAGTTCTTTTTCCATGAAGTTCAAGGGTAAATCTTTTGGATACTTCAGCCGCTTTCTGTCCAAGTCTTGTACACAGTTCACTGTCGTCAACCAGTTTAAGTATGTAAGCATCCATGTCTTCGTCGGTTTCCGCAAAATATCCGTCTTCACCCGGGAAAATTGTATCATAGAAACTTGTGTCCCTTCTGCAGACACATGGCAGGCCCAGTGAAAGAGCCTCAAGGATGGTCATGGAATGCATTTCCGAAAGGGAGGCTGTTACAAAAACATCGCCGATGGAATAGTACTGATAGACTTTATGCCAGTCGATGAAACCTGTAAAAATGATTTTATCTCCAAGTTCCTCGTCCGCCACCGTCTTCTGAAGGATATCAAGGGCGGCCCCTGCACCGACGAAAATCATCTTCACGTTCTGCCTTGCATTGACAACGCGGATCATTACATCAAGAAGTTCAACAAGACGCTTTTCCTCGACTATTCTGCCGACATAGAGAATTACCCTGTCATTTTTTCCTATACCAAGATTTTTTTTCAGCTGCTTTTTTTCTTTTTCACTGAACTGCTGTCCGGAAAATTTTTCTGCATCTATGGCATTTGGAATGATTGCGCTTGGAGTCTTTGGATGCATGAAGGGTTCCTTAAAGTAGTCCTTTGCCTTCTCGGAAACATTGATGAACGCATAGAATTTCTTATACAGGTTCTTGACTGTTTTTCTGATCATCTTGTGGGGAATGAGACGCCCAAAAGAAAAATAATATCTGTAATAGTCTTCCCACATGGTATGAGTTGATGCGATCACTGGAATTTTCAGCTTGCGTCCAACTACCTTTGCCGCATGTCCAATCAAAAACTCAGTATGGGAATGGATTATCTCAACCTTGTGGATTCTGCAGAACTCAATGATTTTTTCCCTTGTGGGAATTGCAAGATACTGATTGTCGCCTACAGGAGACGGAATCGACCTGATCCTCAAAATGTCAGGATCTTCCGTATTGCTGTGCCTGAGTCCCCTGTCCGAAACAGTAACAATCACTACATGGTGGCCCATATCCTGCAGAATTTTTTTCAGCTGGATTACAACCGTGACTACACCACTTTTTGTAGGAAGATAACTGTCCGAAAACAACGCAATATTCATAGTCCAATAATTTTATTTTATACTTGCTATTTGTTCAAGCACGGGAAAAACCGGATTTTTGACAGCAACGGAACTCTTCCTATTTTCAGCCATAACCTTTATAATCAAGCCATGACATCCGACGAAAAAAACATCATCTATGATTTTCTAAAAACAACATCTTCCTGGACATACGGCTACACGTCTCCAAAATTTACGGGAGATGACATTGTATTTGATGATGATGTCATTGAATTTATTGAAAGCGAGCCAGTTCCACAGGCGGAACCAACAGAAGCCTCCGTGGCAGAGGCAGTTCCTGAAGTTGCCCCAGCCGGTGTTGCTTTCTCTGCAGAAATTCCTGCCGTTGAATCTGAGGCTGTCAATGCAGAAAACCAAAACGAAAGAAAACAGACAACAGGCGGAATCACACTTGAGACAATCAAGGTAAAAATTGATTCCTGCCATAACTGCATTCTTGCAAACACAAGAACAAACACAGTTCCGGGTGAAGGAGTTGAATCTCCTTACGTGATGGTCATCGGCGAAGGACCAGGTGAAGACGAGGACAAATCCGGACGTCCATTTGTAGGCAAGGCAGGCCAGCTTCTGGACAAAATGCTTGCAGCCATTGGTCTTGGACGTAACGCAAACTGCTACATTGCAAACATCGTAAAGTGCCGCCCACCGATGAACCGCACACCAATGCCAGATGAAGCCGCCGCATGCGCAGGATTTCTCCAGGCACAGATCCATCTGCTGAAACCACAGTTCATACTTGCAATGGGACGCACGGCAGTACAAAACCTTCTCCACACAAACACAGGAATCAACGCACTGCGCGGACAGTGGCTTGAACTTCAGTTTGGGAATGAAAAGATTCCGCTGATGGCGACATTTCATCCAAGTGCCCTTCTCCGCGACGAAAGATTAAAAGCACCGGCATGGCAGGACCTTAAGAAATTCCGGGAAAAGCTTCTGGCTGCAAAACCTGACTACGCAGAAATTTTCTACAGCCAGCAGAACGCATCACGCCAGTAAAAAATATGAGCGAAACAAAGCAGCGATACATAAATGTTGTCCTCAATGTACCCCTCAACCAGGCTTTCACCTACAGGGAACCTCCTGAGGACGAAAAACATCCTCGTCCAAAAAATCCCTTTGGCTACAGAGTCGAGGTAAAATTCGGCAACAGAAAAACAACAGGCTTTGTAACCGGCGTCTATGACAGAATTCCGGAAGGCTGTACTGTCGGTGAAGAAAAAATCAGAAGTGCACTGCGTTTTATCGACAGCGAAAATCTTCTCACCGAAGAATTATATTCCCTTGCAACATTCATGAGCAGTTACTACATTGCCCCAATCGGAGAATGTGTCTTTGCCATGATTCCGTCTGGCAAAAGGGAAACTGAAATCCCAGGCTTTTCTTTCTTCCAGGATGAAAAAGGTTTTGAAAAAAAAGAACTGAGCGAAGAACAGAAAACTGCAGTAGATGGCATTCTGTCAGAAAAAAACCGCAACCGTTTCCACTATCTCTACGGAACTACTGGAAGCGGCAAAACTGAAGTTTTTCTAACCTGCGCAGACCGTGTGATGCAGGAAAGCAAAGGCGTAATCTATCTTGTTCCTGAAATTGGATTGACACCTCAGGTTGTGGAGGCAGTCCGAAACAGATTTGGAAACACAGCTGCAGTACTCCATTCCGAGCTGACTCCAAGCCAGAGGCTTGGTGAATGGAAGAGAATTCTTCACAAGGAAGCCCGTGTAATCATTGGAGCCAGAAGCGCAATATTCGCACCGGTTCCTGATCTTGGACTTGTAATCATCGATGAGGAACACGACTCTTCATATAAATCCGGCTCATCTCCACGATACCACGCAAGGCAGATCGCAATGCTCAGATGCTCCCGTGGTGGAATACCACTGATCATGGGATCGGCAACACCATCGCTTGAAGCATGGCATTCAATGAGTGAAGGAAAAATCCTGCGTCACACTTTGACAAGGAGGCTGGCAGGAGGCGCAGCACCAAAAATTGAGTGCGTAAATCTAAGTGCTGAGGCAAACGGCGAAAGCTGCATTTCAAAAAAACTTAACGCTGAGATTGCCCAGACAGTGGCAGAAAAAAAACAGACAATCCTGTTTTTGAACAGACGCGGTTTCACCCATTTTTTCAGATGCGCCTCCTGCGGTTTTGAACTCAAGTGCAAAAACTGTTCCGTAGCCCTCACCTATCACAAGACAGAAAACAGATTAAGGTGCCACTACTGCGGTTACAGTGCCGCTCCTCCACAGCAGTGTCCTGAATGCGGCTCCCTGGACATAGGATACTCAGGTTTTGGAACCGAATACATAGAAAGCGAAGTAAAGGCAAAATTTCCCAACGCAAAAGTAATCAGGGCTGACACTGACTCGCTCCATCACAAGGGAGAACTTCAGGAACGTTTTGATTCATTCAGGAAAGGAGATGCTGACATTCTTCTGGGAACCCAGATGGTGGCAAAGGGACTCAATTTTCCAAACCTCAAGCTTGTGGGTGTCGTTCTTGCAGACACATCGCTGCACCTGCCGGATTTCCGTGCGGCTGAAAAAACATTTGCCCTCATAACTCAGGTTGCAGGCAGAGCCGGAAGATTTTTCCCCGATGGAAAAGTGATTGTACAAAGTTACAGTCCTGAACGTGACGCCATATCTTTTGCCGTACGGGGAGACACTGCAGGCTTTTATAAAAAGGAACTGGAAATGAGACAGATTCTTGGCTTTCCTCCATTCACAAGGCTTCTGCGTCTTGTTTTCAGATCGGCTGTTCCACAGGCAGCGGAAGTTGCCGCAGACGCCGGTGCAAAAATACTAGGAAAAAAAGCCGCCGCTGACGTTGAAATTCTTGGACCTGCTGAATGTCCTTTGAACATGGTCGGAGGCAATTACAGATACCAGATACTCCTTAGAAGCAACAGCATCAGGTCGTTGCAGGAAGCGGCGAAGACTCTTGTGTGGGGCTACAAGACACCAAAAGATGTATATATTGAAGTTGATGTCGATCCGGTCAACATGATGTAGTTCTGCCGGAATTATCCTGGAACCTGTCATGACGTACAGGACCATCATAGAAAATTTCCCAGAGAAAAAGTCCCGTTGCAGGCGCGGTCGTCAAAGCCCGGCTTCTGTCACGGCTTTCGAGAATCTCCCGAAAGTATTTTCCGTCATAGCCTTTCTTTTCACACTCTATCAAAGTTCCGGTTATCGAACGGACCATTTTCCACAGGAATGCGTTTGCCTGAATTTCAAAAACAAGAAGACCTTTTTCCTCGTCCTTCCAGTAAAAAAAAGCATTTTCAAGGTAACGCATGGTGGAAAGACTCTGGTCACCGCTTGCGGCAAAAGTCGCACAGTCAATCTCACCCCTGAGGCATGAGGCCATGTCATTAAGAACCTGGATGTCAGGCCTTCGTGGAATGTACCACCTGTAACGGCTCTCGTCGGCAAACGGATAGTTTTCACACTGGATGAAATATCTGTATTTTCTGCTGGTAGCGCTGAAACGGCTGTTGAATTCCATGTCTTTCTCCACAGCATCCATGATCCTTATGTCAGGTGGAAGAAGTCCGTTCAATGCGCGAAGATAGTTTTCTTTTTTTATGCCGTCAACAGGAGAAACAAAATTTGCAGCCTGTCCCACAGCATGGACACCGCTGTCAGTTCTGCCGGAACCGTAAAGTTTTATGGATGTTCCAAGCATTTTATGCAGGGCCTTTTCTATTTCTCCCTGCACTGTCCTGACCGGCATTCCCGCATCCGACTTGTCCTGACGCTGCCAGCCGCAGAAATCAGTTCCGTCGTAGGAAACAGTGAGAAGGATATTAGTCATCGTCGCCAAATATATTGTTTGACGAAAGTTCAGCAGTCATCTTGTCGTAAAGATCCCTTGCGACTTCCAGAAGAGGACCAGGTTTTGCCTTACTTGATTTTCCAAGACCGAAAATTCTTGCAATGGCTTTCTTGCTGTCCTCAAGTTTCTTCAATCTGAGCTGAAGGTTTTCATGCTGGCCGTATTTAAATTCAAGAAGACCTGAAAGATAGATGATTCCGTCGTAACCGTAGTTCTTGTCCGTGTCAGGACCAAAATGGGAAACAGATTCAATGGACTCAATTCTTCCGGTTTCGTTGATCAAAGTCTGCTGGTAGAAGAACAAAGCCTTTCTGTAGAATACCTGGGCAATGTAGTCGTAGTTATGGCCAGGGCTGACATGTTCAATATCCTGGCAAAGCCATGCAAGTCTGAGGGCAATCTCTCCCTTCTTGAAAGTTGGAGAATATGCGATGTCCACCTTCTCATAGCACATGAGGGCAAGATAGTACATGGCAGCACCGTCATAGAAGGTTCTTTCATCGTAAATATCGAAATGAGGGAAAATTGTCTCACAGGCCTTGATTCTTTTTTCAGAAGATTCGGCAAGACGGTCAAAGGTGGCTCCGTCCTTGATGGATTTAAAATCCTTCCAGAACAAAGCTGTATGACAGTTTGGGCAGCATCCGATTTCATAGATGAGCGGATAGACGCGACCGAATTTTTTCGATGGCTCATAGTTTCTGTGAAGCTCGTCAGTAAGGTTGCCGGCAATAGTTCTACCTCCACCCTGATGCATCACTTCCTGTCTGAATGTTTTCTGACATACAGGACAAAGCATGTCCTCTTTTGCCCAATATGAAACGGCAGGTTTTTTAGGTCCCTCGTCCATTGAGAAAGCCTTGCTGATATTGCTTCTAGCCATCCGTATCCCCCATTATATTTCTACTTCAAAATTTCAATTATCACACTGGCTACAGCATATTCCTTTTCATGGCTGATTGAAACATGAATTCTGTAGTCTGTTCCGCACATTTTCTCGACGGTATCCAAAGCCTTGCCCGTAACATGAAATACAGGTTTTCCAAGCTCATCAGGAGCAACATAGACTTCGTTAAGATTGAACCCGCTGATTCCTGTTCCCAGGGCCTTTGAAAAAGCTTCCTTGGCGGCAAAGCGGCCGGCATAGAATTCACATTTTCTTCTTTCAGAAGCGGTGGCACCGGCTCTTTCATTTTCATTAAAAAAGCGCTCAATGAAAAGTGTCTCTTCACCCACCCGCTTTTTAAAACGTGAAATCTCAACTATGTCGCAGCCTGTTCCAAAAATCATCAGTCAGTCTCTCCGGAATCGGAAGCCCTGGTTTTAAAAACTTCTGGAGTTGCCTCATTATCATTTTCGGAACTTTTCTCTTCTTTTTTGACAATTTCCAGGGTAACTTCATTTTTTGAAATCTGTGCAAGGGTATATGCAGGAGAAAGTTCAACCATCACCGGAACAGTATAAATTCCAGGCTGTGTTATGAAAGAAAGATCAACATAGACACTCATGTTTTTAAGGCTGAACTTTTCGATGTCCAGAACGCTGCCTTCAACAACAACGCTGACATTTTCCATCTCGCCTGCAATGTCGAATTCATCAGCAAGGGAATTGAACTTTACAACAACATCCTCGACTTCCTTAACCATGGCCTCAGAGACAACCGGAACTGAAACTTTGACAAGATTTTCATCCATGAATGAAACGTAGGAATTTGGATTCACGGCCTTGAGTACCTTGGAAACCATGAATTCTGCTCCATCAATATTCACGGAACCAACCTGAATCTCACTTACTTCGTCCAGCATGAACTGGGGGCCAGAAATGAAGATGTGGGATGGTTCTATTTTTGCATCAAGAGCCTTGTATCCGTGTGCAGGAGTTCCGTAGACGGAAGTTTTAAGGGGAACAAGTTTCATTGCCTTTTTCTGGATTTCAAAATGGAGGCTGTCAGGAATTACCGTAATCTCAAGAGGATCAAGATCAAGCTGAACAAGTTTTTCGGAAAGGTCTACGCAGACAGGAAAATTCCAGTTGCCTTCCTTTGTGCGCGACGAAATGTCCACATAGGCTTCAAGATCATGTTCCGTAATCTGGGAAATCTTCTCGCGTCTTGTACGGATCTTTACCTTTATGTACTTTTCTTTCTGCAGTCCGTTTACAGGAAGCATGTTTCCTTCTTTTCTCACATCAAGGGGAACTGAAAAAGTTTTCGTTTCAAGAAGAGAAATCTGATGGAAAAAATATATCATGGCCGCAAGGATAAAGCAGATGGCTTTAACGGGCCAGTTGTTAATCAGCTTTTCCAGTAATGGTTTTGTGTTCATCAATAGTGTCCTCAATGATCTGCTGGTCAGGAGTAATGTCCAGCTGTCTTTCAAGAATTCTTGTCACCTGTTCCGATGTCAGGTCATAATGAAGCTTTGAATCATAGGCAAGGGAAAAGGCGCCTGTTTCCTCACTGACGATGAGAATGACACAGTCAGTTACTTCGCTGAGACCGAGGGCAGCCCTGTGGCGTGTTCCGAAAGTCTTCTTGATGTCGTACTGCTCGCTGACAGGCAGGAAGCAGCCTGCGGAAAGGATTTTGTTTCCCTTGATGAAACAGGCGCCGTCATGAAGCGGAGTATTTGGGTGGAAGATTGTAAGAAGTAATTGTTGTGTAATATTTGCGTCAATTTTTGTTCCTACTTCATTTGTTG
>CALELJ010000198.1 GCA_937902445.1 uncultured Treponema sp.
AAATTCTGATAGTTTCCGCTGAGGTAAAAAAATACAAGCACAAGAAGGAGCAGGGCAAAAAACAGGGAAGTTCGTCCGGTAAGCTTGAAGAGAAATGATTTATCAATGGTTCCTTTGGATTTCTTTGAAAACATAGTCTTTATATAATTTCGGTATTATTGTATAATAATTAGGTTAATTTTTATAGGGAGCCTCAAGAAACTTTTGTTTTTTCAGGAACGGTAGGGAATATGAAAATCAAAAAATTTTTTGCGAATATTGTCATTCTTGCAATTTTTGCAGCGGCTGTATTTTACATTGGCTGGATAACCTTTCTTGTAAAACCCGGATTTTGTGCCGTAATGTCTTCCAAGACCAGCGGAATATATGAAAAACCTGTCATGTCTGGAGCTATGACATGGAGGTGGGAACGTCTTCTGCCTACCAACGTGACTCTTGAAACTTTTGATCTTGCACCCTTTAAATCCACTCAGGTTGTTTCAGGGGAACTGCCTTCATCAAAATTCTACAAGGATTTTTCATCTGAAAAGGCTAATTTTTCCTACAATATAAAACTGAATTTCACCATGAGCATTTCTGCTGAAGAAATTCTCGAGCTTTATAAAAACAATAAAATCAGAACCAATGATGATCTTCTTGAGTATTATGAAAACAGGGCAAAGCTTGCAGCAAGTTTTGTTTCTAAATCTCTTTTTGAAAACCATGATGAATATCTCATAAAGCCTACGGCCCTTTCTGAGGAAGAAATACTTAAGATACTTATGTCAAACAAAAATGAGTTCAAGGGAATTGCATTTTCTTCCGTAGAGGTCAGCGACAGCGTACTTCCTGATATTGATGTTTATTACAGCGCAAAAAAAGCTTATGAAGAATATCTTTCTACGTTGAAGTCAAAAATGGAAGACAAGGCTTCAAGACAGGCTGAAAATATCCTGGAACAGGATAAGCTTGCATCCCAGTTTGAAAAGATAGGTGAGGTGATGAAAAAATATCCGAATCTTCAGGATTTATTTAAAAACAGGGATGCCGCTTCTGTTTTGAACGCGGTGAATTCAATCAGGTAAGGTAAAAAAATGAAACGATTGTATGCATTGAGAGGAGCCGTCTGCTCACAGAATACAAAGGAAGACATACTCAAGAATGTAGGTGATATGTGCCGCAGTCTTTTTTCACTTAATGATGTAAAGGCTGAGGATCTTGTTTCCATTCAGTTTACAATGACAAAGGAACTTGATGTCATGAATCCATGCTATGCCCTTAGACATAGTGATGTTGGAATCGATACTTCAAAAGTTGCATTGTTTTCCACACCTGAACTTGAAATTACCGGTATGCTTAAAAATTGTATCCGCGTCATGGTGACTTTGTATCTTGAGGAAAATTCAGAACTTCACATGGTCTACATGAATGGTGCTGAAGTCTTGAGACCAGATTTTGCCGGGAAAAAATAACGATGAACATCTGGCTTGTATCAAGAGAATATGCAGGTATTGCGGAAGCTGGTGGCGTTAAAAATGTAAGCTGTTCTTTGTGCGAGAGTCTTTCGGGACTTGGGCATAATGTTACTTTGTTTATCCCACAGTATGCATGTACTGAACTTGAAAATGTTTCTCTGGATAAGACTTCTGAAATAAAATCTGTTTTTGTTGATGTCCTTGGGAAAAACGAGAAAATTTCCTTCATGAAAGGATTCATGAATGGTGTTAATATTGTTTTTGTCCAGCATCCATCCTTTCTTGAAAAAAAATCCGTCTACACTTATACCCAGGAAGACGAGATGAAAAATCCTGCCCATAAGAAAGGTGAAGGACATGCTGATGTGAATTTCATGAATGTGGTTTTTCAGAAGGCAGTCATTTTCTATTCAAC
>CALELJ010000199.1 GCA_937902445.1 uncultured Treponema sp.
CGCATCAACATGATGAGGCGGTCCAATCCTGGTGCGATTCCTCCGTGTGGTGGGGCACCGAACTTGAATGCCTGAACAAGGAAGCCGAATGCCTTTTCTGCGCGTTCGTTGCTGTATCCTACGATCTTGAAGATTCTCTGCTGGAGTTCAGGGTCGTTGATACGCATTGAACCTGAAGCAAGTTCGTATCCGTTGAGAACAAGGTCATAAAGGTCACCCTTTACGGCACCCGGGTCAGATTCAAGTGTATCCCAGTACTGTTTCTGTGGGAGGGTGAACATGTGGTGTTCTGTTTCCCAGCTGTTTGTTTCTTCGTTGAATGCAAAGTATGGGAAGTCGATGATCCATGCAAAGTGGAATTCATCATTTGGATTGTAAAGGTTCAGGTCCTTGCCAAGCTGCTTGCGCACTGCACCAAGGGCTGTACATGCAAGCTGCCAGTTTTCATCGCTTACAAAAAGAAGAAGGTCGTTCTTTTCTGCACCAAGTTTTGCACAGATTTCTGCTTCCTTTCCGGCATAGAACTTTGAGATTCCACCTTCGAAAACACCTTCTGCATTAACCTTCATCCATGCAAGACCCTTTGCCTTGTATGTCTTTGCAACAGCTTCAAGGGCTTCAACATTCTTGCGGCTGTACTTGTCTGCAACATTCTTTACAACGAGGGCCTTGAGTCCGGAACGCTTGTGGCGCTGAACATCACGTCCTGCGTTTGCTGCTCCTGCCTTGAATGCGTTGAAGTCTGCAAGGTCTGCCATGAAAGTTGCGTCCTGCATCTTCATGTCAAAGCGAAGGTCCGGCTTGTCAGATCCGTAAAGGTCGAATGCGTCTTCCCAGGCGATGCGGTCAAATTTTGCAGGAAGATCATAGTTCAATGTCTTCTTGAAAATGTGCTGCATCATTCCTTCTGTTGTAGAAAGAACTTCCTCGCGGTTTGTGAAAGAAAGTTCCATATCGATCTGTGTGAATTCAGGCTGGCGGTCACCGCGTGCGTCTTCATCACGGTAGCAGCGTGCGATCTGGAAATACTTGTCGAATCCGGAAACCATGAGAAGCTGCTTGTAAAGCTGTGGTGACTGTGGAAGTGAATAGAACTTTCCTGGGTGTACGCGTGAAGGTACAAGGTAGTCACGTGCTCCTTCCGGTGTAGACTTGATGAAAGTTGGTGTCTCTATTTCAAGGAATCCCTTTTCTGTAAGATATTCGCGTGTTGCAAAAGTTACCTGGCTGCGGAGGATGATGTTCTTCTGCATCGGGTCACGGCGGAGGTCAAGATAACGGTACTTGAGGCGCAGGTCTTCATTTGGAAGTACGATTGTTCCGTCTTTCTGGCGAACTTCTTCGATTGAGAATGGAAGTTCCTGTGAAGTTGTGAAGATTTCAATATCTGTTGCTTCAACTTCGATTTCACCTGTTGCCATGTCCTTGTTGATGTCTTTATCTGCGCGGGCTGCAACCATACCTTCAACAGCGATACAGTATTCGCTTTTAAGAGTTGCTGCGATTTTCTTTACATCGTCGCTTGCAGAATCTCCGACCATTACCTGTGTGATTCCGTAACGGTCACGAAGCATAATGAATGTAAGTCCTCCAAGATCACGGGCGCGGCTTACCCATCCGTTCAAAACAACCTTCTTGCCGACATCAGCCTTTGTAAGCTGACCGCAGGTTACTGTTCTTTTTGTGTTTTCCATAATTCTATTTTCCCTAAACTAAGATAAATATAGATTGATCCAGTTCAAATTTTGCGAATTTCCATGCTATTTTATTGTTTTTTCAATTTTTTCTCAATCAAATAGTTATAATGTCGAAAAGTGAAAGTGATGAATTTGTAATGAATTTCATAAAAACAAGTAACACTTTATGAGGAATCAAGTGTCATATATTATGACGGAGTTAAAAAGATGGATACAATAACAGATCGTGACTTCGGTGAGCTCTATCAAAAGTACGGTCCAATGGTTTTGCGCCGCTGCCGTTTTATACTGCACGATGAAGACATGGCCCTGGATGCGATGCAGGATGTTTTCCTTAAGATCATGGAAAACAACTACAGGATCAATGACATGTGTTCAAGCCTTTTTTATGTTACTGCGACGAGGATTTGCCTTAACATGATAAGGGCCAGAAAAATCCGCACGGGACCTGACTTTGATGCAATTGCAGAGATGATGGTCGATGAGTTTTCTGAAATCGAAGCTGAAAAAATTGAAGCAAGGGATGTCCTTGACAAATTATTTTCCAGCAGGGATGAAAAAGATTCGTTGATTGCGACACTGCATTTTGTTGATGGTCTTACCCTCGAGGAAACTGCTGAACAGGTCGGCATGTCTGTTTCCGGGGTAAGGAAAAGAATTTCAGAACTGAAGAAGTTTTCGGCTTCAATGATTAAATAGGAGTTTATCATGATTCCACAGTTGCTTTTAGAAGAAATCAATCTTGGTGAAAAGAATGCCCGGGATTATTATGATAAGTATGGAAAGGAAGAGCTTGAAAAGGCCCTTGCTGATTTGAGAAAATCGGATGAAGAAATTTTGATGGCATATCCCTTGAAGGACATGCGCCTTAAAATAGAAGACAAGGCTCCCGTAAAGGAGACGAAAAATGTTTTGAAATTCAGGTCGTTCCGTGTATGGACAATGTCTGCGGCTGCTGCTCTTGCAATTGCCTTCTGTGTTCCTTTTATGTATAACGGATTGAAGGAAAAACAGAATGGAACAGAGGTTAGACTCAAGGGAGAAAATTCTTCCCACAGTCAGCTCAGGCTCTACAAGCAGTCTGGTTCCGAGATACTGAGGCTTGCAAGCGGAGACAGGGCTCAGGAAAACGATGTGATTCAGATTACCTATATTCCGGGCAACAAGGATTACGGCGTGATTTTCAGCTTTGATGGGAACGGAAATATCACAAGGCATTTTCCGGATGACAGCTGGACTGCGGAAAAACTTGAGAAGACTGGTGAAGAAGTTCCGCTTTCATTCTCCTATGCTTTGGATGCGGCTCCTGAATACGAGTGTTTCATTTTCGTAGCGTCGAAGGAAGAGTTCAGCCTTGATAGGATTGAAAAGGCGGCAAACGGAAAAGATGCAATCCGCTATGATTATCTTAAGAGTGGAAAATATTTTCCTAAAGGTTCTGAAACTTCTGTTTTTATTCTTGAAAAATAAAGTGTGAATTCAGTGGAGACAACTATGAAGAGAAGTTACATAAAATTTTTTATCATGACAGCAATGGCAATCTTTTTTTCGGGCAGTATTTTTGCCGCAGAAAATAAATCTGAAGCCGCTTCAGTTGAAAGATATGCGATCTACATTGGTTCAAACATTGGCGGAAACAACAGGCAGCTTCTTTACGCCGGAACAGATGCAATGGCCTTCCAGAAAACGATGGCTGACATAGGCGGAATCAGAAAATCGAACAGCGTTCTTCTGCTCGATCCTGCAAAGGATGATGTGGACGAGGCTATGGAATATATTTCCCAGCTGATTGTCAAAAACAAATTCAATGCAAAGAGATCTGAATTCGTTTTCTATTATTCCGGACATTCAGATGAGAACGCTCTGCTTCTCGGAAACAACACCTATGACTATTCTTCGCTGAAGGCTGCCATTACAAAGGTTCCAAGCGATGTTCACGTTGTAATTCTTGATTCCTGCTATTCTGGAAATTTTATCCGCACAAAGGGTGGTCAGAAGCAGAAACCTTTCCTTGTTGATGATTCTTCAGTGATCAAGGGGCATGCCTATCTTTCTTCAAGTTCTTCACAGGAGTCTTCCCAGGAATCTGATGAGATAGGATCGTCTTTTTTCACCAATGCGATGATCACAGGATTGAAGGGAGCGGCTGACAGTTCTGGCGACAAGAAAGTCACATTGAATGAACTGTATTCCTACGCATTCAGCGAGACACTTTCCAGAACGGAAAATAGTTCCGCAGGGCCACAGCATCCAAACTACAACATCACTCTCGTAGGTTCAGGTGACCTTGTTCTTTCAGATATTTCCGGCTCAGACTGCATCCTTACGCTGGCAAAGGAACTCAACGGCCGAGTAATAATCAGGGACAAAAACGAAAAGCTTGTTTCTGAAATCAGCAAGACCCAGGCAGCTCCCGTATATCTTGCAATGGAAGCGGGCCAGTATGGTGTGACAGTGATTTCGGAAAAAGTTACATTGCAGGGAAATTTTGAACTTGGTGCAAAGAGAAACTATGTCCTCAGCAATAATAATCTTTCTCCTGTGGCAAGGACGTCAAATAGATTCCGCGGTAAGGAACCTAAGGAAATGTCCGAGCCAGAAAATGAGATTGCTTTCACCAGTGAAAATACAATGCATGTTCCATTTGTATTCTCATTTTTCGCCAATGAATTCTACAGAAATACTGGAAAAGATATCGTCACAAATTTTGCACTTGGTCTTTTTCGTTCGGAAGTCTATCAGACTGATGGCGTGATGCTGTCTTTCATCGCCAACCAGACTACGGTTCTCAACGGTGCACAGTTTGCCTACATATTCAACACTGCTGATAAAGTGTGTGGATTCCAGAGCGCCGGTATTTTCAATTTGTCAAAAGATGTAGAAGGTGCACAGACAGCCGGAATCTTCAGCTACGCGGAAAATGTGAAAGGAGTGCAGGCTTCTGGATGTGTGAATATTGCCGATGATGTCAGATACTGTCAGGCTGCAGGACTTGTAAATGTTGCGTCCGGAAAAATTACGGGAGTTCAGGGGGCTTTTCTCATCAACTATGCGGGAAATGTTGACGGTGTTCAGGGAAGTGGTATTGGAAATGTAAGTCTTTCTGATGTATATGGTGTACAGAGTGCAGGAATCTTCAACATCGCAGGCGGAACTGTTGTCGGTGTTCAGGGTTCAGGAATTGTTAACGTTGCTTCTGGCAAGGTTGATGGTCTCCAGGCTGCTGCAATCGCAAACTATGCGCATTATGTAGATGGTGCCCAGATCGGTCTTGTAAATATCTGTTCAGGTGATGTGGATGGACTTCAGTTTGGTTTTGTGAATTATTCCAGAAACGGAATTTTTGAACTCGGAATGTCCTATACGACTAACAACAACATGCGCTTTACATTGACTTCAGGAAACAGGAGATTGTATTCAGTCATCGGCTGTCAGACGGAAGTAGGCTACATGGATTCAAATTCTGATTCGGATGACAAATATGCGGAAATTGTTTCTGGACTTGGTACAAGAATCGAGGCCGGCATGTTCAACTTTGACTTTGAAGCTCTTGGCAATGAAGTTATCATGAAGGACGATGACAAAAAGGAAAAATTAAAGTCTGAATGGTATCCTTCGGCAAAATTTGCAGTAGGTTTCAATCCTGCAAAGCATATCCAGATTTTTGCCGGAGCTATGGCTTCCTTTGAATTTGATGGCAACAGGGAGATCTTTGAAAGAAAGAAGAGCAATTTCACAGTTGATTTTTCCGATCATGATGTAAAGATGCATCCTGAATTTGAAGTTGGCTTGAAATTCGTTTTGCACTGATATTTAAAGTTCAGTTTTTTGAAGCACTGTCTGTGGGATTTCTCCGGCAGTGCTTTTTTTATTTTTTTCGTATTTAAAGTGACAGATTTGTTTTCCTCACGTGTCCTATTTAGCAGTGAGGATAAAAATGAAAAAGTTAATTTCCATAGTATTCATTTCCGGTCTGATTGTTCTGCAGATGTTTTCAGCGGAAATAAAAGTATTGGTTCTGGATTCCGATCTTGATATTCCCCTCGTTTTCAATCGCGATTTCAGTCACGAAAGGAGCAATCATCTTGCATGGGCCACACCATGTTGCCCAGAAATCCACCAGCACCGGGATATCCGAATTGAC